>JBPCRH010000112.1:0-5062 GCA_050997075.1 Chthoniobacterales bacterium | reverse complement strand
GCTGCACTCCGCTCGGGATGACAACGGCTCGGTAATTCCAGTTCCGCCGAGCAGCTTAATCGAGCCAGCTCAACGGATACTGTGGGTCGTCGAGGTTCACCGCCTGTTCGGTCAGCTCGAGAGTGTGCTGAGTGTCGAACATCACGGCCAGCTCTTCCGTGCGCTCCGCATCCTTGCTCGCCATGATTGTCCCCGGGTGCGGCCCGTGCGGGATGCCGCGCGGATGGAGCGTGATCGAGCCGGCTTCGATGCCGCGGCGGGAACCAAAATTCCCGCGCACATAGAAGAGCACTTCGTCCGCTTCCACGTTGTCGTGGACCCAGGGGATTTTTACTGCCTCAGGGTGGGTATCGAGCATGCGGGGCGCAAAGGTGCACACGACGTAGCCGCGGATCTCAAAGGTTTGGTGAATCGGCGGCGGCTGATGCACCGTGCCGGTGATCGGCTCGAAATCAGCGGCATTGAAAGTGTAGGGATAGAGATAGCCATCCCAGCCGAGGACGTCGAAAGGATGATGCGCATTAACCACCTTGGTCAGGCGCGGGCCATCTTTAACGAGGATCTCGACATCTCCTTCCCGATCGATCGTGATCAGCTCTGTCGGCCCGTGAAAATCACGCTCTGAATAGGGCGAACCCATCCGAATCTGGCCTTCGTGATTCAGGTAACGTTCCGGGATTTTAACCGGTCCGGTCGACTCCAGAATGAGATAGTCTTCCTGCTGCACGTCATCCGGCACCAGCCGATAAGTGATCCCGCGCGGAATGACGATGTAGTCTTCCGAGCGGTAAGGTAATTTCCCGAACTGGCTCTCCAGGACACCGCCGCCTTTGAAGACGAAAATGATCTCATCCGCGCCGCCGTTCTTGAAGAACTCAAATTGCCCGAAGTTTTTCTCGGGCCGGCAGCGATAGGCCACCATGTCCTCGTTGAAAAGCATGGGCACGCGACCGGTATAAACATCGCCGCGACGCGGGATCTCTGCCGTCTTGAAGTGGTGATGACGCAGTGGACTATCCGCGGCTTTTTTTAGTTCCTCACACTTCAAGAGTTCGACGCTGCGCACCCGGGTGGGCGGCCGGATGTGATACATGATGGAATAAGCCTCGTTGAAGCATTCCGTCGTGATGACATGCTCGTAGGCAATGCCCTCGCCCTTATAACCCCCGTTGGCAGCGCCGTTGCGCTTAAACCAGATGTGATGTTTGCGCGGCATTTCGCCGAGCTTTTGATACTGAGGCATAAGAGTTAGAGCTAGAGATTACCGCGGAGGTCCTGTTCGTGTTCGAGCGCTTCGAAGAGGGCCTTGAAGTTGCCTTTCCCAAAACTCTTCGCGCCTTTGCGCTGGATGATCTCGAAGAACAACGTCGGGCGGTCTTCCACCGGCTTGCTGAAGATCTGAAGCAGATAGCCTTCCTCATCGCGATCGATCAGGATGCCGAGCTTCTGCAAAGGCGCGAGGTCTTCATCGATTTTCCCGACGCGATCGAGCACCGTCGCATAGTAACTCGCTGGAATTTTCAAGAACTCTACGCCCCGACTTTGCAGGTCGGTGACGGTGGCGACGATGTCTTTGGTCGCAACCGCGACATGCTGGACGCCTTCACAGTTATGGAAGTCGAGATACTCTTCCACCTGCGACTTCTTCTTGCCTTCGGCCGGTTCGTTGATCGGAAACTTGACGAAGCCGTTGCCATTACTCATGACCTTGCTCATGAGCGCCGAATATTCCGTCGAGATATCCTTATCGTCGAAGGTGAGGATGTTGCGAAAGCCCATGACATCCTCGTAGAACTTGACCCACGGGTTCATCTGGTTCCAGCCGACGTTGCCGACGCAATGGTCGACATACTGCAGCCCGGTCTCGGGCGGGTTGTAGTCGCTCTCCCACTTCCGGAACCCGGGCATAAAGGGTCCCCGGTAATTCTTCCGCTCGATGAAGAGATGAACCGTGTCGCCGTAGGTGTGGATACCGCTTAACACGACCTCGCCATGGTCGTCGGTGAGGGTCTTTGGCTCCATGTAACTCTTGCCGCCACGCTTGGTTGTTTCCTCCCAGGCGGAAGTGGCGTCGCCGACGCGCAAGGCGAGATACTTCACTCCGTCGCCATGATTATGGATGTGGTCGGCGATGTCGCCGTCGCGGCGCAGCGGCGTGGTCAGGACAAAGGTGAGTTTGTTCTGCCGGATGGCGTAGCTGACGCGGTCTTTTTGCCCGGTTTCGGGTCCGGAATAGGCGAGGCTTTGAAAGCCAAAAGCGGTCTTGTAAAAGTGCGCGGCTTGTTTCGCATTGCCGACGTAGAATTCCACGTAATCGGTTCCCTCCAGCGGCAGGAAATCGGTCTGGGCGGGCGTCGTTTTGTTCGGGGCTTCGATGGTAGGTGGCATAAGCGTGTAAGGAGTTGAGGCCGAAAACACCGCGGCCGCGCGATTCGGGCACCGCGGTCAGGCGTCGCTGAATATAAATCGTTGCTCCGGCATCGCAAGGTTCCGTCGCGTGGGAGCGCTGTAGACGCTTCGCTCTGTGAAGCGCGGGTGTACGCGTCGCGACGGCAACCCGGCTTACCCTCGCGCCTCCCAGAGGGAGGCGTCTACAGATCGATTCTTCATTCCCGCATGAGCACCGGCGAGGCCGCTAATTTGTCGAGCACGATATTCTGCTCGCCATCGTAGCGGCCAAACTGGAGCACGCCAGTCGGGCATTGCTGGACGCAGGCGGAGCAACGGACGCATTCCGGGTCTTCCATCGGCAGGCCCTTGTTCGCAAAGTTCATGACGTCGATTCCCTGGTGACAAACGGAGGTGCAGACGTTGCAGGAAATGCACTTGTGTTTGTCGGGGAAAATCCGGTAGCGCGAGAAGCGCGTGTAGATGTGCATGAGGGCCGCCAGCGGGCAGGCGAAACGGCACCAGATCCGACCGCTGAACCAGAAATAGAGACCGACGCCGAGAATGCCGGCCATGAAAATATCGACGCTCCAGCCGTAGCTCAGAAATGGGATGCCTTCGAAGAGCTTATGATACCAATGAGTCGCCCATGAATCATCGCCCAAGGCCCAGCCCGCAATACGGAGACCGAGGATGGCGAAGGCGAAAACGAGCACGGCCTGCCCGACCATGTTGAGCCGGTTCCAAAAAGGGCCGTGCGGCATTTTTGAGCGATAAGAGTCGCCCATCGTCTCGGCGAGCGCGCCGCAAGAGCAAATCCAGCCGCAGTAGGCGCCTTTCCCCCATCGAAAAATAATCAGTGGAATAATGACAAAGGTCTGGAGAAAACAGATCCCGAGCCAGAGCCACATCGGGTGATCGGTGAAGACGTTGTAGACGTTGAGCGGAAAGGCGAGGACGAAGCCGTAGGCGCGCCAGTAGGCGCGTTCGTGGCCTAACGAGCCATCGTAGGTTTCGAAAAGATGGTCGGCCAGCCAACGCAAGGGGTGTCCGGGCTCGAAGAAGCCGTTGTGCCCCATCCAAGGGAGGATTAGCTCCGGCAAAATGAAAAGCGGGATCCATTGCGAGCCGATGAGGACGAGGGTCTGCCACTTGACGTAAGGCGTGCGCCGCCGTCGCATCCGGCGAATACCGAAGACAAGCACGCAGGTGCAGTAAGCGAGCGTGTAATAGAATGCGGGATTCCCAAAGCCGCGTTTGATCGTGAAAAGAAGGTTTCCCTCGCGGCCCGACCACTCGGCGATCTTGCCTCCGGCGGACTCGATCGCTTTCGGCACGTTGTAGGGAAAAGCGTGAGCCTGGCTGGCCCAGCGCTGGACCGGGAACTCCTGCGGATGATTGCTCTTCCAGTGATAGAGCACGACGCAGAAAAGGAGGAAAGCGATGCAACTGATCCAGGTGATGGGGCGCCAGTCGCCGCTCACATGCAGCCCGCTGCGCCGAAAAAAGTCGAGCGGCGCTTCCCGGCCGATCATGGCAAAGACGTCGTCGTTAGGCAGGACGACTTCCTCCCCGTCTTCGCGCTTGAGAGTAACCTTGTCGGGCTCGATCCGGGTGACGGTGGAAGCCATCGCGAGAGTGATGGAGCCGGTCGGCGCGTTCTTCACCATGCCGCGTGTGAACGCCGTCGTGACTCGCTCGGAGCTGGGCCGTTCCACCTGCACATCCGCCTTCGGATCGTGCCGGAGCATTTCCAGTTTCTCGATATTGCCCGGTTTCGGGCGCGAGAATTCCGCTTTGCGATAGCTGACCGTGACCTTCGCTCCGCAGCCGGCGAGCGCGATCGCGGACTCGAGCGCGCTGTCGCCGCCGCCGACGACAAGCACATTCTTGCCGCTGAAATCCGACGGATCGAAGAGCCGGTTGTGGACTTTATCTAGTTCCTCACCCGGGCAGCCGAGCTTGCGGTGGTTGCCACTGCGCCCGATCGCGACGATGACCCGCCGCGCCCGCGTCACCGTCTTTTCCTTGTCGCCGTGATGGAGAAGAATCTCCTTTCCCTGCTCCTCCAGCCGCTCGATCCGCGCGTCGGTAAACTCGATCCCCGCGGCCTTGCGCTGTTCCTCCATTTCCTCCAGCAGCGGTTCCTTCACGTCCTTGGTGAAATGGAGGCCGCCTTCGAGCTTGAGGTCGGTCGGATAAGTATAGATCGGCTTCGCCTTGGGAAAATTGATGACGGTGGAGAAGGGCTGCGCCGCCTCGAAGATTTTGTAATTCAGCCCAGCCTTTTGCGCCTCGATCGCCGCCGAGACCCCCGACACCCCGCCGCCAACAATCGCGAGGTCGAGGATTTCATCCTTCGTCCTTCCGCCTTCATCCTTCCTGAAGTCCGGTTCGGCCAGGATCGCATGCACCGCCTCCGCGCCGGTCTTGGAAGAAAATTTCAGGAGCGGAATCCCGGTCAGGTCACCCACGATCCGCACCCCGGCGAGATTGGTCACGCCGAGTTCGCCAGACTGCGGAAGCTTCTCGACCGTGCCGGCGGGCCACCGGGTGTGCAGCCAATGAGTGTAGCGCGCGATCGGATTAAACATGGCTGTTCCCTTGTCTTAGCGAAGGATAGAGGGCCGGAGAAGGATTTTTATTTCACCGGCTGGTCGCGGCTTCAGCCGCA
>JBPCRH010000096.1:0-9081 GCA_050997075.1 Chthoniobacterales bacterium | reverse complement strand
GGTGAGATTCACCCCGACGACTTCCGGGGTTAAAAAATAAACCGGCTGCCCGAGCATGCCGGCTTCGGCCTCGATCCCGCCGACGCCCCAGCCGACGACGCCGAGGCCGTTGATCGTGGTGGTGTGCGAGTCGGTGCCGACGAGCGTGTCGGGGTAGAAGATTTTCGATTTTCGATTTTCGATTTTCGATTCTTGGGAGAGCACGCCTTTGGCGAGGTACTCGAGATTTACCTGGTGGACGATGCCGATGCCGGGCGGGACGAGGCCGAACGTCTTGAAGGCTTGCTGGCCCCATTTCAGGAATTCGTAGCGCTCGCGGTTGCGCTTGAATTCCATGTCCATGTTCAACTTGAGCGCGAGCGCGGAGCCGGCGAAATCGACCTGCACCGAGTGGTCGACCACGAGATCGACCGGCACGAGCGGCTCGATGATTTTCGGATCGCCGCCGACGCGCGCGACCGCGCTCCGCATCGCCGCGAGATCGACGACGAGCGGGACGCCGGTGAAATCCTGGAGCACGATGCGCGCGACGACGAAGGGAATCTCTTCATTCGCGGGCGACTTCGCATTCCACTGCGCGAGCGTCTCGACATCTTTGCGGCCGACCTTTTTCCCATCGCAATTCCGCAGGACCGACTCGAGGACGATGCGAATGCTCACCGGCAGGCGCGAGATCGAACCGAGACCCTGCTCCTCGAGCGCGGGGAGGGAATGGAAAAATCCTTGGCGACCCTGGCCGGCGTCGAAGGGTTGGAGGGTGGCGAAAGTGTCTTGGCTCATGAGTTCAGATTAAATTGTGCGGGCGCGGACGCAACGCGGCTATTTTTCGAGCAGGAGGAAGGTGCAGCGGCCGATGCGCGGGCCGCCGGGCGCTTGGGGACTAAAGGTGATCTCGTCGAAGATGAGCCGATAGGTGTGCGCGCCGCGCGAAAAGTCGATCGTGAACGCCGGCGGCGAGAGGTCGACTTTGTCCGGGTGATAATCCTCCACGGCCGTGGGAAAGGGGAGCGGCTGCGGAGTGGAGTCGGCCGCGCTCTGGAATTTTAAGACGCCTTTCTCAAAACCAATGCTGAAGTCGCCGCGGGATTCCGGATTCCAGGCGTGCTCGATGCCGTCGTGGAAGTCGAATTGCCAGAGCTGTCGGTAACCGGCCAGAGCCAGCGCATCTGCTTCCTTGCGGTGGATGGTGACGCTGCCAAGGCTTTTCTTCGCGCGGACATTTAGTGCCTCAAGCACCTTATCGGCGGCGTTGTAGTTCTCGAGCTTGGTCACGTCGAGCATGGTCGCGAAGAGCGGGGCCACGGTCCGCGCGCCGTGCATTCTGAAGAGGTAACGGAGCGACGATTGAAGCTGGTCGCGCTCGGCTTGCGGGAGATCGACAAAGGTGCGCGCGGGCTGCGCGTGATGGTTCGCCCAGAGTCCGTGAACCTGCAGCAGGTTGACGACGCGACGGAGCTGACTCGCTTTCGAGACCGCGCCGGCGCTCCACGGGCCGAACGCCGTCAGGCCCGCGATCACGCCTAACGACAGCGGAATCCAGCGGATGCCGGCGTGTTGCCTAACGATGAAAATGAGCGACCAGGCGAGAATCCAAAATCCGGCGACGAGGCCGAGGTAACGCGCTTCGGTGAAGCCGTAGTCGACGATGCGCAGGCGCACGGAGAGGAGCAGGAGGATCGAGAGCGGTGCGAGCGCGCGCGGGAAGTTGCGACCGAACCAGGGCGCCCATTTTTCTCCGGCCGCGGTGCGCAATGGGTGGAGGAGGAGCGCGGCGAAAATGCCGATCCCGGCGAGCAGTAAAACCGGGAGCGCGACCCAGCCGTGCGGCCAGCTCCGCGCGAGCAGAATCTTGAGCGCGTAAAGGTAAAGGATCGCGGTGTAGACTGCGACGAGGGGCGCGAGCGCGAACTGAGTGAAGGCTTTCAGGCCGCGCGGATAGGAGGTGTCGGCGTCGAGCGCGGTGAAGTCGCGGGGCACGCCCGCGAGGAAAAACGCGGGATGAAAACAACCGGCCATGAGGAGGAAAAGATTCGCGAACGCGTGATCCAGCTTGAGCTCGAAAAGTTCCTTGGTGCTGAGAAGTGCGAGCTCGAGGCCGACCGTGAGCACGCCGGAGTAAAGCGTCGCAAGGCAGAAGCGGAGGAAGAGATGCCGATTGAATTGCCAGAAGCCGAACGACTCGCCGAAGCGCAGGTAGGAGCTGACGGCCGCGAAAAAATGGAGCGCCGCGAGCAGGAGCAGCCAGCGGATGGGGTAAGTCTCCAGGGCCGCAAAAGGCCGCTCCGGTTGCGCCCACCACCAGAGCGCGAGGAGCGGAAGGCCGAGCCACTCGAGCGGGATGCGAGCGAGTGAAGGCGTACGTTCACGCAGGAGACGCAGGGAAAAGAAGAGCGGGATCCCCAGCGCGCATGTCATCGCCAGACGCACGCATTGTCCCAAGGCAGCTTGGTCGTTCTTGAGGTAGCTCGAGTAAATGAGACTGCCCGCGCCGGTCCCGCTCGCGAGGAGGACGAGCGGAAAGCGCGCGAAGCCGTCGTGCAAAGCCGTTCGCCAGCGCGCGAACGGGATTGCCAAGCGCATCGTCGTTTACTTCAGCTCGGCGAGCTTCGCTTTGATCTTGTCGAAGTCGGGCAACTCACGCGCGTCTTCGAGGACCTCGGCGTATTGGATGACGCCGTCCTTGTCGACGATGAAAGCGGAACGCTTCGCGACGCCCTGGAAACCGAGGTTCAACTGCGGGAGAAAACTGTCATAAGCGACGCCGTAATCTTGCGTGACCTTGTGCTCGTAGTCGCTCAGAAGAGTGACCTTGATGCTTTCCTTCTGCGCCCAGGCTTCCTGGGAAAACGGGTTGTCGCCGCTGATGCCGTAAACTTCGGCATTGAGGTCGCCGTATTCGCGCAGGCCGTTGCCGACGCCGCACATCTCGGTCGTGCAGGTGCCGGTGAAGGCCATCGGGAAAAAGAGCAGGAGCGTGTTCTTGTCGCCGAAGTTTTCGCTCAGGCGAACGGGCCGTGGGCCGTCCGCGGTTTTGGTGGGCAGGGTGAAATCTGGTGCTTTGGAGCCGACGTTTAGTGCCATAGGACCTCAGTATAGAAGTTCGCGCGGGCGGGTCAAAAAACTTCTGCCTAACGACTGCGCAACCGGCGCGCGACGATTCGTTAGGCGCGATCGCCGGGAGCGCGATCCGGAGCGGCCGCTGCGCTTTTTGCCGGAGCCGGTTTCTCCGGGGCGACGGGCGCGACGGGCGCGGATGGCGCCGTGGTAGTGGTGGCCAGGATGGTGGTTTTCGCGCGCTTGTATTTCGGCAGCTTCGGCAGGGAATCGGGAATGATGTGAATGACGGAACCGATAGGGAGCTCCGCGTAAACCTCGGTCACGTCCTTCGAATTCATCCGCACGCAGCCGTAGCTCGCGGGTTTGCCGATCGTTTTTTCCTCGGCCGTGCCGTGGATGTAAATGCAGCGGTTGAAAGCGTTGGCGTTGGTCGCTTCGAGTCCGCGCAGCCAGATGATGCGGGTGACGATCGGGTCGCGGCCGGGCGCGTTTGGTTTCAGGATCTCGCCGGTGAAACGGCGCTTGTGAAAGACCGCGCCGGTCGGGGCGTGATCGCCGATTTTCTCCGCCACCTGGAGCCAGCCTAACGGTGTCGCCATGCTGCCCCAGCGATCGCCGAGGCCAAATTTCGAGGTCGAGACCGGATAGATCGCAACCCGTTTTCCTTCCTCCACCACCATCAGCTTCTGGTCTTTTACGCTGATGATGATCTTCGGCGGGATGACGACCGATTCCGTGCCGGCGTGCGCCGCGAAGGTCGCGCAGGCCAGAAAGGCAAGGCCAAAGGAAGCTGCGCGCAAAAGCATCGGCGGTTACTTAGCGGGCCAAAGCCCTGGTGTCACGCAGGAAATGCATTTGTCCGTGAACCAGCAAAAAGAGTGCCGGGCCACCATTGCGCTACGGACGAGATGGCGACGTAGAGAAAACCGAGCTGAAACATGAGGAGAAACGGCAAGTTAAAGAACTGCCGGTGGACGCAGGCGTAGTAAACGAAATAGGTGAAATAGGCCGCGAACCCGATCTCGATGATGGGGAGAAGCGACTTCAGCGGCATGTAGCGGCAGGAACGCCAGGCCTGGGCTTTGTGCTCGATCCCGTATTTCGGGGTGCGCTTGAACTCGGATTCGTGATTGAAGACGGCTTCGAGGACGGCCCGGGCGTTGTTGATCGAGAGGCCGACGCCGAGGGCGAGGAGCGCGGGAAGGAGGAGGATCTCTTTCATCCAGGTGTGCGGATGGAGTTCGCGTTGCGCGCAGATGTAGAAGACCGCGACCGAAACGGAAGCGGTGAGAAAGATGGGCACGTCGAGGAGGAAAGTGCGGAGCCAGCCGGACTGCGGGCCGCCGAACGACGGATGCAGGAGCACGCAGAGACAGGCAAGGAGGAGATAGGCGAAGTTCGAAGTGAGGTGCGCGCTCGCCTCGATCTTGATCGTGAGTGGCAGGTTGCTCCGCCAGATGCGCGGGAGCAATTTCTTGCAGGTTTGGATCGAGCCTTTCGTCCAGCGATGCTGCTGCGACTTAAAGCCATTCATGTCGACCGGCAGTTCGGCTGGCGTGACTACGTCGGTGAGGAAGACAAATTTCCAGCCTTCAAGCTGCGCGCGGTAACTCAGGTCGAGATCTTCGGTGAGTGTGTCGTGCTGCCAACCGCCGGCGTCGACGATGCACGATTTCCGCCAGAGACCGGCGGTGCCGTTGAAGTTAAAGAATCGTCCGCTCCGGCTGCGCGCGACCTGCTCGAGGAGGAGATGGCCATCGAGGAACATCGCCTGCACGCGGGTGAGCAGGGAGTAACCGCGATTGATGTGACCCCAGCGCGTCTGGATCATGCCGACTTTTGGATCGGTAAAAAAGTGAACCGTTTTTTGCAGCAGCTCGGGTTGCGGCACGAAGTCGGCGTCGAGGATGCAAACGTAATCGCCCTTTGCGGTCTCGAGCCCGGCCTCAAGCGCGCCGGCTTTAAAACCGACCCGATCTCCGCGCTGGATAAGCTCGGCATCGAAGCCGCGTTTGACCAACTTCGCGACGCAGGAACGCGTGAGGTCGCAGGTCTCATCGGTCGAGTCATCGAGCACCTGAATCTGCAGGCGGTCGCGCGGATAATCGAGTTCGCTGACCGACTTGAGGAGCCGCTCGACGACGTAGATTTCGTTAAAGAGCGGGAGCTGGACGGTGACCGTGGGCAGCTCGGCGAAGTGTCCCAGCGGCTGCGGCGGACGATCCCGATTTTTCAGAAAAAGGTAAACGATGACGTAGCGATGCAGTCCGTATCCGGAGAGGCCGATCAGGACGCTCAGGTAACAGAACGTCCAGATAACATCGACAACGCTTCCACCCATAGTGATTCCCTGGCGTGCCGTTCCGGGCGCGCGAAGGCGTCATGATGCCGCTTCCGCGGGATGCGTCAAATCAAATCTAGGCACGGGAAGAGAGCCCGCGGCCCGTCCGCGGACGGGGCGAAAAGCGTAACGGAACAGCCGGATTCATCGGTTGCTTCGCCGGCGAAGCCGCCGAAAACTGAAGCGGAGAAAAATCACCGAAAGCATGCGCGAGAAGAACTCAGCTCCCAGCGGCCGCCGCGGACGTTTCGAGCGCCTGAACGTGATCGTGAGCATTCTCATCGCCGGGTGGGTCCCGTCGATCCTGATGCTCGGGATTTCCTACACGATCCTCACGCGCACGCTCGAGTCGAAGATCCTGCGCGACCGCCAGACCTTCGTGAAATTGATCGCGCATCTCGTCGGCGACGACATCAGCCGGACCGGCGCGGTCGTCGCCTACTACCAGACCTCGGCGCCGCTGCGCGCGGTGCTGACTTCGCCCAACGCGCCGGTCGACGGGGACAATTGGCTGGGCGAAACTTTCTATTCCCATCCGCGGATCGACGGGATGTTCCTGGCCGACCGCAACGGCGCGCTCATCGCCTCCATCCCGCCGCAACCCGACCGGGTCGGGAGCGATTTCGGCTCGGCTACCTGGATGGCGGGCGCGCTCAAGGCCGCGGATGTTTACGTCTCGCCGGTGCAACCGCGGAGCGTCGATCGGCGCAACGCCTCCGAAGTCGTCGGAGCGGTGCGCGCGGCGGACGGGACCACGCTCGGGTTTATCGGCGTCTCCGTTTTAACCGAACGCATCGGCCGACGTCTCTCCGTGGTCGATCTCGCGGATCAGTCGAGCTGCCAGATCGTCGATCAGACCGGGAACGCTTTTTTCACGGGCAACTTCGACGCCAACCCCGGGCCGGTCTCGAACGCCGGGAAGCAACTGGTGCACGATATCCGGAACGACCGGAGCGGACACATCGAGCGCGACGGGAACATCTATTCCTTCGCGCCGGTCGACACCACGGGCTGGACGACCATTGTCGTGCAACCGCGCGCGATCGCCTACCAGCCGGTGCACGATCTCCTGAAGAAAACGACGCTCCTCGCGCTCTGGCTCATCGTCGGCACGGCCGTCATCGCCTGGCTCGCGAGCAAGGTTTACCGGCGGCAAAGCGAGGCCGCGGCGCGGATCGAGCGCGAGGTCACGTTCAACGACAAGATTCTCGCGAACATGCCGAGCGGGATCGCGCTGGTCGATCCGGTTTCACAGCTTTTCATCCAGGCGAACGAGGCCTTCGGCCAAATGGCCCGGCGCTTTGGCGAGCTCGCGCCGGAGAAGGAAGTGAGCGACGCGACTTTTGAGGAAGTAAAAATCGCGCCGCGCCTCGCGATCGAAAAGGTCCTGGAATTCGGCACGCCGTTTCAGTTGATCGAGCACCCGCTCGTCGACGGCCTCGGGACGACGCACTTCGTGAACATCAATCTGCTTCGTCTCCAGGATTCGAAGCAGACCGTGCAGGGCGTGCTCTACCTGGTGGAAGACAAGGCGCGCGACGTGCGGCTGCGCCAGGAATTGATCGATGCCAACGCTTCGAAGGATCAGTTTCTCGCCCTGCTCTCGCACGAGCTGCGCAACCCGCTTTCGCCCGTCATCACGATGGTCGCGGAGCTCGAGGCGCGCACGCCCGACGGGCCGGAAGTGCGGCAGGCGCTCGCGGTCATCCGGCGCAACGTCGAGCTGGAAGCGCGCTTGATCGACGATCTCCTCGACGTGACGCGGATCTCGAAAGGGAAGCTCCAACTCACGTTCGAGGTCACCTCCGTGCACGAGGCGCTGCAGCGCTCCTACGAGATTTGTCGGGAAGATATTCTGCAGAAGAAACTCGAATTCGAGTTCCGCCTGAAGGCGACGAGCGAGCACGTCAACGGCGATCCCGCGCGCCTCCAGCAGTTCTTTTGGAATCTGATCAAAAACGCGGTCAAGTTTACCCCGGAGAAGGGGAGCATCGTGGTCGAGACGAGCAACCCGGCGCCGGACCAGATCGAGATTCTCACGATCGACAACGGCATCGGCATCGCCCCGGAGAAGATGTCGAAAATTTTCAACGCCTTCGAGCAGGGGCAGAGCTCGATCACGCGGAAATTCGGCGGACTGGGTCTCGGTCTGGCCATCTCCAAGGCAATGGTGAGCGCCCACGGCGGGACCATTTCCGCGCAAAGCGAAGGCGCGGACAAAGGTTCGGTCTTTCGCATCCTGCTCAACACTGTCGCCGCGCCGACGGTGGCTAAGAAGGTGGTGCGCCCGGCACCGCTCGTGCCCACGGATGTGCCTGCGGGGAAAGAGCCCGTGCGCAAGACGCATCTGCTCGTGGTCGATGATCATCATGACACCTGTCTCGGGATGAAGATGTTGCTCGAACGTCGCGGTTACCGCATCACGCTTGCGCACAGCGCCGACCAGGCGGTCGAACGCGCGCAGGAGGAAAAGTTCGACCTGCCCATCAGCGACATCGGTTTGCCCGACCGCAGCGGTTACGAACTGATGAAAGAGCTGCGTGAAACCCGCGCGCTCCGGGGCATCGCGCTAAGTGGTTTCGGAATGGAAAACGACGTCAGCCGCGCCCGCGCCGCCGGTTTCTCCGAGCACCTGACGAAACCGATCAACTTCGAGCGCCTCGATGCCGTCATCCGGCATCTGCTCGAAGCGGAGGCGAACTAAACAACTGCCACCGAGCCTCGCCGCGACTGCCCCGTAGACGCCTCCCTTGGGAGGCGCGGGAGCGGCGCCCCATTCTTGAATTAGCGCCGGACGCCCGCGCTTCGCAGAGCGAGGCGTATACAGTTAAGCGTCGACAGTTGCTGCGCGCGGCCTGGGGATTCCTCACGGCTTATGTTTTCGGCAGCCGGGCGTCGACCATTCCGCAGATCGTGTGGAGGAGGAACTTGTGTGCCTCCTGGATGCGCGCGGTCGTTTCGCTCGGCACGAGCAATTCGATTTGCGCCATCCCTTTTGCCGGTCCGCCTCCGCGTCCGAGCAAGGCCACGGTCGTTAGGCCGCGGGCCTTCCCTTCCTCCAGCGCGCGCAGGATGTTTTTCGAGTTTCCGCTCGTCGTGATCGCGACCAGGACGTCCCCTTTGTGCCCCATCCCTGCGATCTGCCGGGCGAACACTTCCTCAAAACCGTAATCGTTTCCGATCGCGCTCATCAAGCTCCCGCCCTGGGCGAGGTTAATTGCCGGATAGGGCCGCCGGTCAGTCACGAAGCGGCAACCAAACTCCGCGGAAAAATCGGCTCCGTCCGCGGCGCTCCCGCCGTTCCCGCACACCAGCAGTTTCCGACCCGTGGAGAGACATTCCACCATGACGTCCGCGGTTTTTTCGACCGGTTCTGACAGGGCTTCGAGCGCGGTCAAGGTGCGGCAGGCTTCCTCAATAGATTGTTTTAGTTCGGTGTTCATGGCGTGAAAGAAGTGTCTCGACGCCAATAGGCTCTGGGGATGCCCGTTGTAAAGATTTTCCTCTAACCTCTTAGATTCCCCAAGAGCTTTTTTCATTGCTTAACAGCAGGGATTTTGGTAGGCGAGAGGGACAGTGAGCAGACAGGAGCAGCTTTATTAACAATCGCTCAAGAACCAGGGCCTTGACTACGGTATCGGGCGCGCCCCCGGCGCATAAAGGCCGTCCGGCCCGCGACGTGG
>JBPCRH010000038.1:0-7497 GCA_050997075.1 Chthoniobacterales bacterium | reverse complement strand
GAGGAAGATGGCCTCGCGCCGGAGATGCCGGTGCTGACCGATGAAGGTCTCGTTGGCCGGACCACGACGGTGAGCGCGAACATCGCGGTCGTCCTCCTGATCTCCGATGAAAATTGCCGCGTCGCCGCAACTGTCGAAGGCACGCGCGAGCAGGGGATCGTGACCGGCGAACGCGTCGCGGGCAGTCTCTCGCCGCTTCTCGACCTCGATTATCTCTCGAAACAGGCGGAGCTGAAGCCGGGTCAGAAGGTTTACACTTCAGGCGTGGGTGGCGTTTTTCCCTCGGGCCTTTTTGTCGGGACGGTGAAGAGCTTCCAAGTCCGCGCGCTCGATAGCCAGGCGAAGCTCGCGCCCGCCGTGGACCTCGCCAAGCTCGAGGATGTCTTTGTCGTGATTGGCCGGAAGTAGGTTTTGAAGAAAAGGACGAAATCCGAAATCCGAAGCCCGAAACAATGACGAATGACGAACGCCAAAAAGGCGCGCCTAACGACTCCGATTTTCGTCATTCAAGCTTCGGATTTGTTTCGGATTTCGGGATTCGGATTTCGGATTTTCCAGCGTGATCCTCTTTCTCATCCTCCTCATCCTCGTTTTCTGCGCGCAGATCATCGAGACCTTCATCCCGCCGCTCGAGTGGATGTTCAACGCCCACGTTTACATCGTCCCGGTCATAGTTTTCTATGGCGCAATCACCCTCTCCTTTCCGCTCATGCTCGCGCTCGCCTTCTTCGCCGGGTTTCTCCTCGATGCGATGACGGTGCAGGTCTTCGCCACCCGGGTTGAAATCTCCTTCGGATGGTCAATACTCCTTTACGCGGTGCTCGCCGCCATCATGCACGGTCTCAAGCCTTTGTTTAATCGGGGCCGCTGGGAAGTGCATTGTGTCCTCAGCGGCGTGTGCACGTCCCTCATTCTCCTCTCCCAATATCTGATGATTTCGTTTCGGCGCGGCTCGCTCATTTTCACCCGCGAGGTCTGGTGGCCGATCGGCGGTCCCGGTCTCCTCGCGATGTTAATGGCGCCGCTCGTCTTCTGGTCGCTCCATTGGCTCGCCGGGCTCACGAAAAATCCTTACGCCGCGCAGGCAGATGGCTTTGATGAATACGCGTCGCGTTAGGCCGATCCTGCGCATCCAGTTCCTGGGGCTTTGCATGCTCACGGGGCTCGGCCTTCTCCTGCTCCGCCTCTGGTGGGTGCAGGTGGCGCGCGGTGCGGAATGGACCGCGCGGGTCCAGGGCAGCTCGGAGGCGACCGTGCGCATTCCCTCGATTCGTGGGGAGATTCGCGATCGGAACGGTGTCGCGCTGGTCCAGAATCGCGCGAGTTACGAAGTCGATTTTTACCTCCCGGAAATGGTGAAAGGCTATCGCCAGCGCTACGGCCGGCCGCCGGAGACGCAATACCGCGCGACGATCAGCGGGATGCCGAAGGACATGAAGGAGCCCGACATCGTCAAGATCGTGAACGACGGGATCGTCCCGCGGCTCGAGGACCTCGACATCGCGCGCGACTACAATTCGAACCAGCTCCAGAAGCATTACCGGAACAACACCGAGGTGCCGTATTCCTACAGCAAGGACATCGACTTCGCGACGATGGCGAAATTCTCCGAGCACGACGTCGGGTTGCCGGGCGTCGATATCGCGATCAAGCCGGTGCGCTCCTATGTTTACGGCGCGCTCGCTTCCCACATTCTCGGCTACGTCGGCGCCCCCGACGACACGAACACGGAAGAAGCGCGCAAATACACCTTTTATCAGGGCGACGTGGAGGGGAAATCGAACATCGAGAAAACGATGAACGAGTATCTTCGCGGCGAACCCGGCATCCGCGTGATGCGGCGGAACGCGAAGGGCGCGATCGACGGCGTCATTCGCGAAGAACCGCCCAAGCAAGGTGCCGACGTTTACCTCACGATCGACGCTCGCATCCAGGCGATTGCCGATGAGGCGCTCCGCGCCGTACCGCGCGGCGCGGCGGTCGTCGTTGACCCTAACAATGGCAACATCCTCGCAATGGCTTCGGTTCCCTCGTTCGATCCGAATACTTTTATCCCGAGCATCAAGGCGAAGGATTGGAAAGAGCTGCGCAACGACGCGGCGCATCCACTCGTCAACCGCGCCCTCAGCGGGCTCCCGCCCGGTTCGACTTTCAAGATCGTGACCGCGTTCGCCGGTCTGCGGAAACACATGGGCGCCGACAAATTTAACTGCAGCGGCGGTGTCACCTACGGCGACCATTATTTCCACTGCTGGATCGGGTTCAAGGGCGGCGCCCACGGCACCATCGGTTTGGCCGACGCGCTGAAGGTCTCCTGCGACGCCTATTTTTACCAATACGGGAATTCCGCGGGCATCGATTCGATCGACACCACCGGCGCGCTCCTTGGACTCGGCCAGGAATCGGGCATTCGCCTCACGGGCGAACAGGCCGGCGTGCTCCCGGGCCCGGATTGGATGGCGATTCACAGTCCGCAGGAGAAGTGGTCCTCGGCCTACACCGCCAACGTCTCCATCGGCCAAGGCTACGTCCTGGCCTCGCCGCTCCAGATGGCGATGTCTTATGCGACGGTCGCCAACGGTGGCATCTCCTACTACCCGCGTATCGTCGCGAAGGTCCTGAACCAAGATGGCACGCCCGTCCTCAATGCCGACGGGAAAGTCGCGTTCCCGGAAACGCCGAAAGTGCACGCCGATTTGCGCAACGATTTCACTCCGGAGCAAATCGAACTCGTGAGGCGCGGGCTGTGGAAAGTGGTGAACGAAGAGGGCGGTACCGGCCGGGTCGCGCGGATGAAGGAGGTGGAGGTCGCGGGCAAGACGGGCACCGCGGAGGTGAAGTCGAACGGGAAGGATGAAAACGTCGCCTGGTTCTGCTGTTTCGCCCCCTACGATCATCCCAAATATGCCATCGCGGTCATGGTGCAGGGCGCCTCCGGGCACGGGGGTCCGGTCGCTGGGCCGATCGCCGATCGCATCCTCCAGCGCGCGCTCGCGATGGATGCCGGAAAATTCGAACCGCAGCTCGCTTGGCTCTCTCCCGCGCACAAGGACGATTCTTTCAAACTGGTCGCCGCCGTTTCCTATAAAGATGAGCTCCCGGTCACTCAGGATAACGACGAAGAAGACACGAGCGGAAAACCGGCCACGAAAAACCCGCAGATGGCGCAACCCGGCGCTGATCCCGATGTCGAGCCGGAAGCGGACGCGCGCGGGAAAGTAAGAAATATCAACCGACCGAAACGGGCGCTGCGCGCCCAGCTCGTCGCGCCGCCGCCTGCGGCGACTCCAGCGCCGCGGCGAAACTTTTTCCAGCGCGTCTTCGGAGGCGCGCGCCCCGGCAAACCCACCCCCGCGCCCGCGCGCCGGGCTCGTCCCGCGCGTTGAGGCACTAAAAAATCACGGCCATGACCGCCACAATTTTCCAGCAATATGATCGAACAAGTAAAACGAATTTTAGGACTGTCGCGTCGCAAGACCGGCAACAAACTCATCATCTCCGTCGAGAAACTCGAACGCCGCGTCGCCTTGCTCGAGGACGGGCAGCTCGAGGAATATAGCGTCGAGCGCGCCAGCAACCGCAACATCGCGGGCAGCGTTTACAAGGGGCGGGTCAAGAACATCGAGCCCGGTCTGAAGGCGATGTTTGTCGACATCGGCCTCGAGAAAAACGCCTTCCTCCATTTCTGGGACGCGATCCCGGCCGCGCTCGACAGCGACATCGAGGAAATCGAGCGCCCGGAGAAACCCGAGAAGCGCGGCGGCGGCAAAAAACGCCTGACCGCGAAAGACATTCCGAGCATTTATCCCGTCGGCTCCGAGGTCATCGTGCAGGTCACGAAAGGCCCGATCGGCACCAAAGGCCCGCGCGTTTCTACGAACCTCAGCTTCGCCGGGCGTTATTTAGTGCTCATGCCCTTCAGCGAGCGCAGCGGCGTTTCGCGCAAGATCGAGTCGCCGAAAGAACGCGCGCGGCTCCGCAAAATTCTGCGTGAGCTCGATATCCCGGACGGCCTCGGCGTCATCATCCGCACCGTCGGCGAAGGGCAGCGCAAACGTTACTTTGTCCGCGATCTTTCCTTTCTCCTCGAGCAATGGGCGCGCATCGAGCAACAAATCAAGGACCTGCCCGCGCCCGCGCGTGTCTTTGAGGAACCCGACCTGGTCGAGCGGACCGTACGCGATTTCCTCACCGACGAGATCGATGAAGTCGTCTGCGACGATCAGGACGCGGTCGAGCGGATGGCCGGACTCGTCGGGCAAATCTCGCGGCGCGCGAAGAGCCGGGTGAAACATTACGATGGCGCTGCGCCGGTCTTCGAGACCTTCGGGGTGCAGAAGCAAATCGAGGACGCCTTCCATCGCCAGGTCTGGCTGAAGTGCGGTGGTTACATCGTGATCGATGAAACCGAGGCGCTCGTCGCCGTGGACGTCAACACAGGCCGGAACAAAGGCGGCCGCGACGTCGAGAAAACCATTCTCCAGACCAACCTCGAAGCGGCCGACGAGATCGCGCGCCAGCTTCGCCTGCGCAACATCGGCGGGTTGGTCATCGGCGATTTCATCGACATGAAAAGCCGGAAGGACCAGCAGATGGTTTACCACCGGATGCGCGAGCGCCTGAAACGGGACAAGGCGAAGACGCATGTGCTCCAGCTCTCGTCGTTAGGCTTGATGGAGATGACGCGGCAGCGCGCGCAGGAAAGCCTGAACGATTCGATCTACGAAAACTGTCCCTATTGCGAGGGGCGCGGCGTGGTCAAGACGGCCATGAGCACGAGCGTGGAAGTGCATCGCGCGCTCAACAGCGTGATGCGCAAATATCAGGACACGATTCACGAGATTCGCGTGATCCTGAACCCCGATGTGCTCAAGCGCTTGAAGTCCGAAGATGAGGAATTGCTCGTGGAGATGGAACGCCGCTACGCCGGCCGGCTCATGTTCCGCGGCGACCCCGCTTTTCACAGCGAAAAGTTCATCGTCACCGACGCGAACACCGGCGCGGAATTAAAAGTTTAGTTTATTTTCCGGCCCCAAGACGCACGCGCCGAAACGATTAAGAAGCGGTGTAACCGCGGCGCGTTTGCGCTGTCATTTTAAGCAGGGAGATAAGCCTCCGGAAGCGGTTTTTACCGCGAAACAAAGGTGTGGACTGCCGGGTCATCCGGTGGCGCCTCAAGGAAAACATAACAGGGAGAAAAGGAATCAAAAACATGAAATTATTTATCGTCAGTCTGCTTGGCCTAACGACACTCGCCGCGACCGGTTATGCCGGTCCGGTGGAATCGTCGAACAGCAAGGAAATGCAGCAATCCAGCTACAGCGCGCCGTCCGAAGAATTCTATCGCGATCGCGAATGGAACTTCGATCTCTTCGGCCTGCGCGCCGACACCTATAACGAATACCGGCAGGATCGCTACCTCGGTGTCGACCACGGCTACGGCGGTGGCTTCGATGCGAACTACATGTTCACGCGCTACCTCGGGGTGGGGCTGGAAGGCTATGCGATCGCGGCGGACGACGTCATCGGGCAGGCTTCGGCCAATCTGATCTTTCGTTACCCGATCCCGAATACTCGCTTCGCTCCCTACGGTTATGCGGGTGGCGGCGCGATTTTCAACGGGTCCCGGCTCGATACCCTCGTCTCGAATGGGCAGAGTCCCGCTTCGATTCGGCGGAATAGCGACGTCGAAGGCGTCGGCCAGTTTGGCGCCGGCTTCGAAGTGCGCATCACGCCGCACATCGGTTTGATTAACGACTACAGCTACAACCTGGTGAACGGGCCGAAGAACAACTTCGGGATGTTCCGGAGTGGCGTGCGTTTCGCGTTCTAACCAGAAACAATTGATCGCAGACGCCGGGACGCCTTCGGGTGCTCCCGGCGTTTTGCTTTTCGTTAGGTGACTAACCGCCCGGGAACGAGCTGATTTCGCCTAGCGACCTCCGCCCGATATCCGGAACGACCGCATCGTCCGCCGGGTGCCCGACGACCAGGAGAAGAAACGGCTTCTCGTGCGCCGGGCGGTCGAGAAGCTTGTTCAGGAAACCCATCGGGCTCGGCGTGTGGGTGAGTAAGGCGAGCCCGGCATGGTGGAGCGCGGCGATGAGAAAACCGGTTGCGATCCCGACCGATTCGCTCGCGTAGTAGTGCTTCATTTTGCGCCCATCGGGCAGGAGCCGGAAGGGCTGGGCAAAGATTGCGATCAACCAGGGAGCGGTTTCCAGGAACGGCTTCTCCGCGTCGGTCCCGAGGGCGGCGAGCGCTTCCAGCCATTCGTTAGGCGCCCGCTCGCTGTAAAACTCGCGTTCTTCTTCCTCGGCCGCGTGACGAATCGCGGTTTTTAGTTTCGCGTTGCTCACGGCCACGAAATGCCACGGCTGCAGGTTCGCGCCGTTCGGCGCGCTCCCGGCCGTGCGCAGGCAGGCCTCGATCACGGCCCGCGAAACGGGGCGCGCGGAGAAATCCCGCACCGTCCGGCGCCGCGCCATCTCGAGGTGAAACTCCTGGGCGCGCCGGAGGATTTCCTCGTCTTCGAGCAACGCGCGCGGGGGCAGGGGAATGAATTTCGGCTCCGGCACGGCGGCATCCTACAATGCCGCCCCGGCGATTGCGATTCCCGGTTGAGCCGCGAAATTAGCGCATGTCTTTCGCCACCGAGCTCGATCAGTTGCCGGCCGCGGCTTCGCCCGCGTTGCGGCGTTTCGCGGAGCTGCTCGAGCGAGAAAATGACGCCGCCTTTGAGGCCATGGCGCAGGAGGCGCGCGTGCTCACGCAGCGGAATTTCGGCCGGACGATGCGGATGTTCGCCCCGCTTTACCTGAGCAACGAGTGCATTAACAACTGCCGCTACTGCGGCTTCTCGCGCGACAACCCGATCCTCCGCGTGACCCTCTCGGTCGACCAAGTGCTCGCGGAAGCGCGCCATCTCGCGGCGCAGGGTTTCCGTCAGGTTCTGCTCGTAGCCGGGGAACATCCGAAATTCGTCAATGGCAGCTACCTCGCCGATTGCGTGCGCGCGTTGCGGCCGCTCTTCTCGTCGATCGCGCTCGAGCTCGGGCCGATGGAGGCTGCGGAATACGAACCGTTGGTCGCGGCGGGCGCGGAGGGTTTGGTGGTTTACCAGGAGACTTACGACCGCGGGATTTATGCGGAAATGCACACGTCGGGACCAAAGCGCAACTTCAACTGGCGACTCGATTGCCCGGAGCGTGCCTACGCCGCAGGCTTCCGGCGGATCGGGATCGGCGCGCTCTTCGGGCTCGCGCCGTGGCGGAATGAGACGCTCGCCCTCGCCGCGCATCTCGAGTATTTGCTCCAGCATTGCTGGCAATCGGACCTGACCGTGAGCCTGCCGCGGCTCCGCCCGGCCGCGGGCGAATTCGCGCCGCCTCACTCGTTATGCGACCGCGCCCTGGCGCGGCTGATTTGCGCCTTTCGGATTTGTTTTCCGCAGGTCGGGATCGTCCTGAGCACGCGCGAGCCCGCGCCGCTGCGCGA
>JBPCRH010000214.1:0-7939 GCA_050997075.1 Chthoniobacterales bacterium | reverse complement strand
TGAGCGATTACAATATCGATCTTTTCGCGGAGTTGCTTTCCATTCCGCATCCTCGCAGCAAAAACGCTCAGGAACTTTCGCCCCCGCAACGCAAGACGGCTACGATCAGCGCGATCGTTCACCAGCTCCATCGCCTGGCGGAACAAAAGCCAGTCCTCTTTCTTTTGGAAGACGCGCATTGGATCGATCCGACTACTTTGGAATTTCTGACGCGGTTTATCGACGGAATCGATTCAACCCGTGCTTTGATTCTAGTGACGGCGCGACCGGAGTTTTCATCACCCTGGGCCGGGCGCAATCAGGTGGACGCTCTGACGCTCAGTCGCCTCGGGAAAGCGGAATGCGCCGCGCTCATCGCTGGAGTGGCGCAGGCCGGAGGTCTACAACCTGCCATGATCGAACAAATCGTGGGAAAGACCGACGGTATTCCGCTCTTCATCGAAGAGCTGACGAGATCGGTGATGGAATCGGCCGGCTCCGACCAAACCGCGGTTCCGACGACTTTGCAGGATTCACTCATGGCGCGACTGGATCGGACCGGCTCAGCGAAAGAGATTGCACAAATTGCCGCGGTCATCGGGCAACAATTTTCCCATGCGCTTTTGGAAACCGTGGCAGGTAGTTCGGTTGCGGACGTCGAGTCGGGGATCACCCGCCTGCTTGAAGCCGGGCTCATCTACCCGCAAACGCGCGGCACCGAGCCGAGTTACGCTTTTAAGCATGCGCTTATTCGCGATGTCGCTTACGACAATTTGTTGCGTGGGCGCCGGCAACAGATTCACGAACAAGTGGCGCGTAAGCTCGAAGAAGAGTTCCCCTCGATTGCCGAAAACGAACCGGAACTTCTGGCGCAACACTTCAGCCGCGCGCACGCCAGCGATGCGGCTTGCAACTACTTCGAACGCGCGGGCGAGCGCGCGGCGGAGCGTTCGAACTTTGCTGAGGCGGTCGCGCACTTTGAATCGGCCATCCGTGAAACGACCGGCTTGAGCGACGAAGGTGAGCGTCCGCGGCGCGAACTCTCTTTTTTGCTCAAGCTCGGTCCGCCGCTCGCCGTTATGCTGGGCCCGCAAGACGCCAAAGTCGAAAAAGCCTATCAGCGATGCTGCGATTTAGCGAAGTCGTTAGGCGACGAAACCGCGAGGTTCAAGGCAACGTGGGGCCTCTGGTTTTCCGCGAACATTGGTCGCAAACTGAAGGAGGCGCGCGATCGTGCGCAAGAGCTCGTGGCCTTGGGGGAACGCTCACTCGATTCGGATTTGTTGCTGGAAGCTTTTCATTGCCGCTGGTCTACTGCCTTTTTTCGCGGTGATGTACGGGGCACGCTTCATGATTCGCTCCAAGGCACCCAGCGATACGAGCCGGCAAAGCACCGTTGGATGGCCGCTGTTTTTGGCGGTCACGATCCAGGAGTTTGCGCGACTGGGGTACGCGCGACCGCTTTTTCCCAGACCGGGTCAATTCAGGAGGCGCGCAAAGCTATCGACGAGTCCTTGCTCATGGCTGAGCAGTTGGACCATCCGCACAGCACAGCGCATGCGCTGCAAGGCGCCACTACGACCTGCATCGTATCACGCGATTTCCGGGCCCTGGACCTTCACGCGCAGCACCTGCTGGAAGTTTCTGAGAAATACAATTTTCCGCCCAATCGCGCTCATGCTTTGATTGTGGCCGGTTTTAGCCGCGCTCTCGGCGAAGGCGACGTGGAGGGGCTTGCTACGATTGAAACCGAGTTCCCGCGCGCCTCCGCCATGGGTCCGATGTTTCGCGTTTACAGCGCAATCCTGGCGGAAGCACGTCTGCGATTTGGGAAAATTCCGGAAGCGCTGAAGGTTTTGGATTGGGCTATCGGAACGGTCACGGAACCTGGAGTGGGTCTTTACGTGCCGGAACTTTATAGGCTCCGAGGATTATGTCTGCTTCGGCGCGACTCACTCGAACACGGCGAAGCGATGCACTCGTTGCAAACGGCATTGGAAACCGCCCGACAACAGGGCGCGATGCTCTTTCAACTGCGCGCCGCCATGGACCTGGCCGAGGCTTCCCGTGGAACTGAAGAGGAGGAAAGATTCCACCAATCTCTGGCCGATTTCTGCGGTACTCTTCCGAAAGAATTCGACGCGCCGGAACGCGCGGCGGCAGCCTCGATCTCTTCGTAGCGCGCGGCGGCTACCAGGTCGCTCTCTGTTGCCCGAGGAAAATCGGCACGAACGGATTCATCCCCGTTTGTGAGAAGGAGATTCGGCGAATCCGGCAGGAGGGAGGAAAAAGGCACGATGGGGTGCTTTTTCTCGCGAAAGAAATCGAGAAATGATTGGCGAATCTCGGCGGAGGTCATGGCCCAGACGTTAGCGAGAGGATCGAAATTTCATCTCCGGGCCTGCTTCCCGATCCCGTGGAAAGCAGTCGGGTGTTCGAGGGTGACATAATGTGACGTGCCGAGAGTGATCGGGTCGTGCAGGAGCGGCGGCCACTAACTCAGCTGCTCAAGATCCTCGGCCACGCGCCGCGAGAGAAGGATGTGCCCGGCGTCGCCGCAATCCATCACGCGTTGCGCAATGTTCAGGCCACTGCCGGCGAGATTGGCCCGGTCGTTTACGTCGAAGATTTTGTTCACCGGCCCACTGTGCACACCCATGCGCAACCCGAAGTTTGCGCTGTCTCTTAGAGACTGCACGATCTCCATCGCGCAACGCACGGGCGCCTCCAAGTTCGTAAAAAAAACCAGCGCCGTCCCATCCCCGGTGGGCAGCCGAAACAACTTGTCCGCTTCCGCAGCGAGCGCGAACTGCTGCGTCTGCTTGACGGCCTGATTCAGCCGCGACGCGCAGGCAGTTTGCTCGTCTACGAGCAGCTTCGAGTAGCCGACGATGTCCATGAAGAGGACATGGCCAATCTCGATCTCGACGCTTTTCTCCCCGTCGGCCGACATAGGAGCGCCAAGCTAAAACTGACGCGTGTAACTGAGAATCAACTGCCAATCGGCAATCGCGTCGAAACCCGTACCACCATGTCCTGCTCTCTCCAAACCGACGGAGTTACTTCCGTAGCGTTGGAATGCTACCGGGACCGAGACCGAGAATGATTGGCGATCGCGAGTGAATGTGAGCGAAGGTTCGAAGGACAAACTATTCCCCGCCAGCCGAAACCCGCTGCTGTCTCCGATCACATCGTGCTTGGGCACGCCTTCAAAACGCACGCCAGCGCTCGCGGAAAGTCCGATTTTCGGCCACACCGTCTGCGTTAAGCCGATGCGAATCAGGAACTGGTCCGGAAGGGAGTTATAGCGGACGGAAGCGGGGGTGCCGGGTATGTCGCCGCTGACCGCTTCAGTACTGCTCGTTTCCGCGGGGGTCACGAGATAGGCGGCGTCGAGGTAAAGGTAAGTGTTCTGGAGAAATTTCGTTTCCGGCAGTTTCGGAAAAAAAAGATTAGTAAAGGCATGCGTTGTGAGCAGGATGCCCCAGCCGCCATCCGCCGGTTGAATGGCGGGATCGACCGGGCGCTGGACGTTGCCGTCGGCGCGGTAGGATGTGTCTTTAAGGTTATCCTGACCGATCGGAATATCGACGCCGAGACCGAGGGTTACGTTGCGATCGGGCGTTCTCTTTGGATCGAAGAGGTTGAGATTGGCGGTAATACGGGGGTTGCCCACGCCGAAAGCGCGCATGGTGTGCAGGACTCCGGTGGCCGGATTGTGTTCGATGGAAGTTTCGCGAGTACCGTATTGCACCGGGATCTCGAGAGAAACGCTAAGTCGCCTGTTTGCCGCGTACGTAATCGCAGTGTCTTCCGCATATACGTGCGTGTTCGCGTAGACGATAGCATGGGTGAGGGGTTGGAAGCCCATCACATCCTGCCTCGAGTTGTAGTAACGAAAGGTCGACGAGACCGACCAATGCCCCGCGGGCAGATAGGAAGTGGAGTCGACACCCAGACCGGGCGTCACGAGATGCGAGCAGACTCACCCTTGAGCGAGCAGTCGTGGACCCGAGACGAGCAGAAATCCCGCGGCAATTACGCCAAGGCGGAATGACATTGAGAATTTCATCGTGGCTAAAATAGCCTGCTCTCGCTGTAGAATGCAGACCGGGCCCAAAAGCTCCAGTCTTATTTAAACATTATTTTTTGAGTCGCGATTTGGGATTCGTGCCACATGCGGCCGGGCTTGGCAATCGCTTCCGAAATATCCGACATCCTTGCTTCGAGCACTTTAGCATCGCCCCGGTTCATCGGCTTTCGAAGACTTGCTTCATTCGTCTCGAAGATTCGAACCCACGCACGTCGTCGAGGTCGTTATGCTTGCCCCCGGCGCAGGTGCATTTCTGGGTGACGACGTCGCGCCCGGCGGGTCGTAGGAGACGCTCTGCTGGCCGAGGAAGGTGGGCACGAACTGGTTCATCACGGCGTTGGTGAAAAGGAGGTTAGGGAGTCGGGGAGGAGCGAGGACGAGGGCACGACGGTGTGCTTTTTCTCGCGAAAGAAATCGAGGAAGGATTGGCGGATCTCGGCGGAAGTCATCGGATGAAGTTTAGCGTGTTGAGAGAGTTTTTCATGCGCATCCGCGGGTGTCCGCCTGGGGGAGCGCCCACGTTCCGTGGGCTGGTCGCGGCATCCTGCGGCGACGAACTTTCGTTAGGCGCGGCCTTCAAGGGGGGGGCGCTCGGGAGTGGAAAGAAAAGTTCGCAACGGTAAAATACCGTCGCCAGCCCGCAAAATGCGGGCGCTACCCGGCGCCGGATTTGCGCCTACCCGAGCGTTACTTCTTCTCTTCGTCGAGCTTCGCTTTGACCGCGGTCTCGATCTCGGCGTAGAGCGCGGGGTCGTTCTTGAGCACTTCCTTCGCGGCGTCGCGGCCCTGCGCGAGCTGCGCCCCTTTGTAGCTCAGCCAGGAACCGCGCTTCTCCACGATCTGTTTTTCGAGCGCGAGATCGAGGAGCGAGCCGGTCGTGGAAATGCCCTCGTTATACATGATGTCGAACTCCGCTTCGGTGAAGGGCGGCGCGACTTTGTTCTTCACCACTTTGATACGCGTGCGGTTGCCTGTGACGACGCCGTCGGTCTGCTTGATCGCGCCGATGCGGCGGATGTCCATGCGCACGCTCGAGTAGAATTTTAATGCGCGGCCGCCCGGCGTGGTCTCGGGATTACCGAACATCACGCCGATCTTCTCGCGGATCTGGTTGGTAAAAATACAGCAGGTGCGCGCTTTCGAAATGAGCGAGGTGAGCTTGCGCAGCGCCGCGCTCATCAGGCGCGCCTGGGCGCCGACGGTGGAGTCGCCGATCTCGCCTTCTAGTTCCTGTTTGGTCACGAGCGCCGCGACGGAATCGAGCACGATAACGTCGAGCGCGTTCGAGCGCACGAGGGTCTCGACAATGCGAAGTGCTTCTTCACCGGAGCCGGGTTGCGAGACGAGCAGGTCGTCGAGATCGACGCCGAGCTTGCGCGCGTATTGCGGGTCGAGCGCGTGCTCGACATCCACGAAGGCGGCGAGTCCGCCACGCTTCTGCGCCTGCGCGATGATCGTGAGGGTGAGCGTAGTTTTGCCGGAGGATTCCGGGCCAAAAACTTCCACGATACGTCCGCGCGGCACTCCGCCGACGCCGAGCGCACGATCGATTAAAATATTGCCGGTGGGGATGACGTCGATGTCGACGATGTTGCCGTCCCCGAGGCGCATGATGGCGCCGTCGCCGTAGTCTTTCGCGATCTGCTGGATGGCGAGATCGAGGTTCTTGTTCCGGGCGGTTACGAGCTTGTCTTCGGTCGGTTTTTCTTCGGTTTTGGCGGGCATAAGCGGTTTCCTAGGTACGTCGGGCGACGCGATGCGCCAAGTAGAAAAGCGACAGGGAGAGAAAGAAAAAACCGCAGACCTCGCGATCCGCGGCTCTCCCTCACCTAACCAACTTTGAATTCAGGCGACGGTGATTTTACGTGGCTTCACCTGCTCCGCTTTCGGGAGGGTGAGGGTGACCACGCCCTGGCTAACGCGGGCGCTGATCTTCGCGCTGTCGATCGAGGGATCGATCTCAAACGAACGTCGGTAACTGTGCGGCCGCGATTCGCGATGAATGAGGGTGCCTGCCGGCGTGCTCATGTTCTTGCGCCCGATGATCGAGAGCTCATGATTTTCGACCGAGATTTCGAGGCCATCCTTGCCCACGCCCGGCATTTCCAACTCGAGCGTGTAGCCGTCGGGCGTTTCATTAACGCTCGCGACCGGGGTGATGAATTTCTCGCCCTCGCGGCGCTGACCGGTTCCGTTGTTTTCACGCACTAAAGTGTTGTTCATAATTTTTTGGTTTCTTGGTTTATTCCACGCTGACTTCGATCTTCTTCGGCTTTGCTTCCTCCGCTTTCGGAAGGGTGACGGTGAGAATGCCGTCCTTGTAGGTGGCCGAAACTTTGCCCGCATCGATGCGCGTCGGGAGGGTGACGCTGCGGCGGAATTTGCCGCTGAAACGCTCGGTGCGTTCCGCCTTCTCGTCTTCGCCCGGGGCGCTCTGGCGCTCACCCGCGACGGTCAAGGTTCCGTCATGCAGGGAGATTTCGATGTCCTCTTTGCGCATGCCGGGAAGTTCGACAACCGCGCTGACGTTGTCGGCATCTTGGTAGAGGTCGAGCGCCGGATTCCAGCCGTTAAAGAGCTGTGCCTGACGACCGGAAGCGGACGCCAGCGGCAGTTCGAAAAGGCTGTTCATCTCGTCGCGGAGATTTGCCCAGCGGTCGAAGGACGGCCAGGTCGAGAGTTCAGGAGATTGGTAGCGAATTAAGCTCATGTGTTTCCTTTGGTTGAAGTGTTTCGATTCGCGTTGGAAGACAGCTATTGGAATGCCACAGTTTTACCATGTAATAATCGAAGACATAGATTTCTATGCACCAATGATTTATGAATGCTTAGGCACTCCAAACGTAAAAACATACAGCGTCATAACGGCGCAAAACTTGGTCTTGGAACACCAACATCGAAGCGACAGAAAGTTACATCATAAAACATTCGTTGCAGCTTCCGATCCGGCAGTTAATCTTCCCAGTGCCGGATTCTTCCGACGAGAAATTCATGCGCGCCGCTCTCGCGGAAGCGCGGAAAGGGGTCGGTCAGGTCAGCCCGAATCCGGCGGTTGGCGCGCTTCTCGTGCAGGATGGCCGCATCATCGCAAGCGGCTATCACCGCGCGAGCGGCGGCCCGCATGCCGAAATCGAATGCCTCGCCGCCGCGGGCAAACACCCGCTCCGTTCCGCAACTCTTTACGTCACCCTCGAACCCTGTTCGACCACCGGTCGCACACCGCCCTGCACGGAAGCAATCGCGCGCTCCGGCGTGAAGCGCGTGGTGATCGGTGCGACCGACCTGAATCCAGCGCACGCGGGCCGTGGCTTGCGCCAGTTGGAAAAGGCCTGGATCATCGTCACCACCGGAACTCTCGCAGAGGAATGCAGCCGTCTGAACGAAGCCTTCAACAAGTGGATCGTGACCGGAAAACCTTTCGTGATCGCGAAGTGCGGGATGAGTCTGGACGGACGGCTGACCCGTCGGCCGGGCGAAGGGCAGTGGCTCACGAGCGCCGGATCGCGCCGGCAGGCGCGGCAGCTCCGCGCTTCGGTCGACGCAGTCCTGATCGGCGCCGAAACGCTGCGCCAGGATAACCCGCGCCTAACGACGCGCGGAGTTCGCGGCGCGAAGCAACCCTGGCGAGTGATCGTCTCACGGTCCGGTAATCTCCCGCGCAGTGCCGAGGTCTTCACCGATCGCTTCGCCGAGCGCACCCTGGTCTATCGCGGCAAATCGCTCGCCGCAGTTTTGCGGGACTTGGGGCGGAAAGAGATCACGAGCGTTCTCCTCGAGGGGGGCGGACAGATCCTTGGCCAGGCCTTTGACGCGCAGCTCGTCGACAAGGTTCAGTTTTACGTCGCGCCGCTGCTCACTGGCGGCCCC
>JBPCRH010000417.1:0-3637 GCA_050997075.1 Chthoniobacterales bacterium | reverse complement strand
CGCAGCACTTCGATCCGGCGCCGGCCGATCTGGAAAGAGCGGCGCAAATCTTTGGCGACAAGTTGGGCTTCGGGCATGGCGCCGCCAGCATTCGCCAACTCCCGCAGGCCCGCAAGAAAAGCGCCGCCGCTCCGAAGCACTAAAAAACGCCGCGCGAGATCGGAATCCCGCGCGGCGCAATTTCAGAGTCGTCGCTTTTCGTTAGGCCAAGCCAAGCGCGACCAGGGTCGGCTCGTCCACCGCTTCGGTGATGACGAGACCGTTGTCTTCCTGGAAAGCCCCGAGCGCGCCGCGCGTCCGCGGCCCGATCAGGCCATCGATGGGGCCGTTGTAATAGCCGAGATCGCGCAACGCGGCCTGCACATTCTCGAGGACCTGCCCGGGCGCGAGATCGTTGTAAGCGTAGATCGGCTCGTCGTAGGCATAGGTATTATAATAGGGGTCGTAGCCGTAGGCGGGAAACCAGTAGCCGGCATCCCGGTAGTAATAGCCGCCCCCGAAAAGCACGAAGGTCGTGTTATGGTAGTGGCTCCTCCACCAGTCGCGATCGTGGTGACCACGCTCTCGGCGATGGCGAGCCGCGGCGAAACTATCGCGATTGTTCGCGTTCGGCCGATGATTCGTCGCCCCAGCATTGTTCGTTACGCGCGGGTTGGTCGAGCGGTCGCGATTACGGGAGCGGCCGCTGTTGACCACCGGGTTCGAAGTCGTCCGCCGGATCGCCGGGCGATTGTAAACCGGCCGTGAATTCTGTAGCGCGGACCGGCGCACCACGTTGCTGTTCGCGCTCCTCGCGGTCGACACCCGCCTTGGCGGATTCAGCGGATTCATGCGCTGCACGCTCTGGCGGGGCGCAGTGCGCACGGCCCGTTGCTGGGCGACGGACCGCGCCTCCGCGACCGCCTCCGCCGGACGTTTGCGATTGCGGTTATTGCGATCATCGGCCCGGGCGACCTGCGCCAGTGGCACCGCCAAAACCAACGCTAAGAGTAATGATTTGTTCATAATTTTCCTCGTGAAGTTCGACCGCTCGTTGGCGGACTTTATTCAAAAAAGATACGCGTCAAAACCTTTCCCGGTGCGTTTCAGCCCTGCTGCCGGACGGCTTCGAAGAGGACAATCGCGACTGCTGTCGCGAGGTTGAGGCTGCGCGTGCCCTGCATCGGGATGGTCAGGGTGCTCTCGGCATTTTCGCACAGCAGCGGCTCGGGTAGTCCCTTGGTTTCCCGGCCGAAGACGAGGAAATCGCCCGGCGCGAAGCGGGTCTTATGATAAGGTCGGTCCGACTTCGTAGTCAGATAAAAGAAGCGCGCGGCGGGCTTCTGCGCTGCGACCAATTCGCCTAACGAATCCCAAAAACGCAGGTCGACCTCACGCCAATAATCGAGTCCGGCGCGCTTCAGGGTGCGATCGTCGGTGGAAAATCCGAGCGGCCTGACGAGATGCAAAGTCGCGCGCGTGGCGAGGCAAAGACGACCGATGTTGCCGGTATTCGGCGGAATCTCCGGCTCGACGAGGACGACGTTGAACACAAACGTAAAACAGGCGTCTCGCCTGTTCAGTCAAGCGGGCGTCTCGCCGGGTCATCCCCAATCTGCAGGCGAGACGCCTGCCTGACCGGACAGCCGGGACGGCCGTGTTACGCCAGCTACAGCTTCCCCGCGACGAACTTCTCCAGCTTCACGATATCAACCGCGAACTTGCGAATCCCTTCCGCGGTTTTTTCCGTGGCCATGGCGTCGTCGTTGAGCAGGTAGCGGAATTTTGTCTCGTCCAACTCCAGCCGTTCAAGGCTGGAGTCTTTCGAACGGTTCGGCCCGATCTTCCGCTCGATTGGCTCGTGCGTCTGCGCCAGTTTTTCGAGCAAATCGGGGCTGATCGTAAGGAGATCGCAGCCGGCCAGCTCGAGGATCTGGCTCGTGTTCCGGAAGCTCGCGCCCATCACTTCCGTCTCGTAGCCGAACTTCTTGTAGTAGGTGTAAATTTCCTTCACCGAGATCACCCCGGGATCTTCCGCGCCGGTGTAATCCTTTTTATTCGCGGCCTTGAACCAGTCGTAGATCCGGCCGACGAACGGCGAGATGAGTTGCACCTTCGCCTCTGCGCAACGCACCGCCTGGGCGAGCGAAAAGAGCAGCGTGAGATTGCAATTGATGCCTTCTTTTTGCAGCTGCTCCGCCGCGTTGATCCCTTCCCAGGTCGACGCGATCTTGATCAGCACCCGCTTGCGATCGATCCCGCGCTTCTCATAAAGCTCGATCAGCTGCCGCCCTTTTTTGATGGAGCCTTCGGTGTCGAAGGAAAGCCGCGCATCGGTTTCGGTCGAAACGCGACCGGGCACGATCTCGAGAATTTCGCAGCCGAATTTTACGAGTAAATGGTCGATCACGTCCTCCACCTGGGTCGCGCCACTGAGCCCGCTCGTCTTGCGATCGGCGATCACTTCCTCGAGCAGATGCCCGTATTGCTCCTTCTGGGTGGCGGCGAAAATCAGGCTCGGATTCGTCGTCGCGTCCTGCGGCTTGAAGTCCTTGATCGTCTCGAAATCACCCGTGTCCGCGACCACTCTGGTGAACTTCTTGAGCTGCTCGAGCTGGCTGGTTTCGCTTCCGGTTTTCTTGGGGTCGGCGACGGCTGTGGTCATAAGATTTTACTCCTCGGGTTTCTGCGGAGCGCGGAAATGCGCGGCAGGAAAAAAAGATTACCTGCCTCATTCAAATCCGACAATGTAAAATTCCAGCGCGAGGTTTGATTAGGCCCACGGGGAAAGCTAGATTGTTAGGCGACCCGATGAACCGGCCAAAGCGATCACCGCAAAAACTGCATCTGGCCGAGACGCCGGAGGAACAGAAACGCTGGATGGCGCAATGGCGTTCCGCCGAAGCCGCCTTACTCGAAGTGAAGCGCGCCGAGCTGCGTGCGTTGACCGACGCCGAGGCCATCGCGGCCTTCAATGCGCTCGATATGCCGCCGGAATTGGTTTATCGCTCCCGCGCCCGTGAGGAGAGCCTGGGCTTTATCGAGCAGCAGCGGATTTTCGGGAAGGTTCGCCGTCATTAACCGAATTTTCGAAGCGGCCGCCGAATTGCAAGCCTTCTGCGGATCGCGGGCCTACCGGTTTTGCTTCATCGGCGGTTTGGCAGTTCAGCGCTGGGATGAACCGCGCGTGACCAATGCCGCGGATCTGACGCTCCTCACCGGGTTTGGAGCGCCTGCGCAACCTGATGCAGCGCGAAGGCCTGTAGCGTCGGCTGTCTCAGCCGATTCCCGCCCCTGCGAGCGACACGCCTCCCTGCTTAAAACTTAATCACTTAAAACGTAAAGCTCAGAGTGCTACACTCGGCGCTCGCCCATGTCTCACGCCGCGACCGAACTCATCATCGAAGCCGGGCACACCGAGCGAAATTATTGGCGTGACCTGTTTCGGTATCGCGAGCTTTTTTACTTCCTCGCCTGGCGCGACGTGCTCGTGCGCTACAAGCAAACCGTCATTGGCATTCTCTGGGCGGTGCTCCGGCCGCTGCTCACGATGATTGTCTTCACCTTCGTCTTCAGCCGCATCGCCAAGCTCCCGGCCGAAGGCGTCCCCGACCCGGTGATGGTTTTCGCCGCGATGCGCCCGGGGCAGCTCTTCGCC
>JBPCRH010000416.1:0-7410 GCA_050997075.1 Chthoniobacterales bacterium | reverse complement strand
GTCCTGATCAAAGCACGCAAAATCCAAGCGCTCGCGCACGAACGCCACGCTGGGAGCGAGTCGCACGATTTTCATTAGGTCTGAGAGGTCCACCTTTCGTTAGGAACACGCCCTTGTCAGGGATCTCACAAGCGTCCGAAAAGCGCGACTGACAGATCGTCCCAACTTGGATTCGTCGGTTCTCCAAGCGCGTTCTTCCTGCTGCGACGCCAGGCCTTTAGCTCCTTCTCACGCCTGATCGCGTCGTCGACGCGGGAATTGTCCGGTTCGCCGAGCGCCACACCCGCGCTTCGCAGAGCGAAGCGTCTACCGCCCGCGGTTTGCCGCGCACGCCGGGAACCGTTAAAGATGAGGGCAATGTTGTCCTGGTTCGCCAACGGAAAATTCCCGCTCTATCTCGCGCCGATGGCGGGCGTGTCGGACATGATTTTTCGGCAGCTTTGCAAGGAGCGCGGGGCCGATGTGCTCGTCACGGAATTTGTTTCGTCCGAGGGCGTTTTTCGCCGGAACGAACGGACGCGCGGCTATCTCGAATTCGACGCGGCGCGCGAGCGGCCGATCGGGGTGCAGCTTTTCGGCGGGAACGCCGAGCACATGGGGGAAGCGGCGCGGCAGGTGGTCGATTGGGTGCAGCCGGATTTCATCGATCTCAATTTTGGCTGCCCGGTGAACAAGGTGGTCGCGAAGAACGGCGGCTCCGCGCTGCTCAAGGATTGCGGAACGTTAGGCAAAGTCGTCGATGCGGTCGTAAAGGCGGTCACGCCGCTCCCGGTGACGGCGAAAATCCGGATCGGCTGGGACGACGCGACGATCAACGCGGTGGAGGTCGCGCGGCAGGTGGAGTCGTTAGGCGTGGCCGCGCTTGCGGTCCACGGCCGGACGCGCGCGCAGGGTTATTCCGGCGCCGCGGACTGGGAAGTGATCGCCGCGGTCGCGGAGGCCGTGGCCATTCCGGTGATCGGGAACGGCGATCTTTTTAGTGCTTCAGACGTGGCGCGGCGGAAACGCGAGACCGGCATCGCCGGGGCGATGATCGGCCGCGCGGCCATGAGCTCGCCCTGGATTTTCGCGCAGACGAAACATTTCCTCGCCACCGGCGTGCTGCTCCCGCCACCAGAGCCGGCGGAGAAGTGGGCGCTGATTCAGCGGCACTGCCAGCTCGCGGTCGCAGAGTGCGGCGTGGAGGACGTGGCCATTCGCTCGATGCGCGGGCGCTTGATGGCTTACACGAAGGGCATGCCCGCCGGGAAAATGCTCCGGGAAAAATTCCCACATGTCTGTTCGTTAAGCGAGATCGCCGAAATCGCCGAGCTGCACCTGGCGTCTTGCCTGGAAGCGGCTTGAGTTTCGGCCGCCGGGTAGCGCCCACGTTCCGTGGGCTGGTCGCGGCGTTCCGCCGCGACGAACTTTCCTCAACGCGAAACCTTCACGAGCAGGAAAACTCGTTCGGAAAGTCCGCGACGGTGGAACACCGTCGCCAGCACTCAGAATGAGTGCGCTACCCCGGAAGCCCTGATCCGGGCGTCCGCTGGCAGTATCGGGTTAAGCAGGTAAATTCCCCGCGTGTCCGCAACCGCAGCGCCGAACGGCGAAATCAAATTCAAGATCGGCAACGAGCGTCTCGTCAAGGTGACGGAAAGCGCCTCGCGTAAGCTGACTTCGCTCCTCGAAAAACAGGGCCGCGCGCATGGCGCCCTGCGGGTCGCGGTCATCGGCGGCGGCTGCTCGGGGTTGCAGTACAAGATGGATTTGGTCGATGGCCCGGCGAACCGCGACATCATGGTCGAGTCGCAAAATGTGCGCGTCGTGGTCGACCCGAAGAGCGCGCTTCTCGTCAGCGGATCGCTCCTCGATTTCAGCGACGATCTCCAGAAGGGCGGCTTCAAAGTGACGAACCCGAACGCGGTCGCACACTGTTCCTGCGGCGAGAGTTTTTCGGCATGACCGATCACTTCGCGCTCCTCGGCGAAGCGCGGCGACCCTGGCTCGATCCAGAGGAGTTGAAGGAAAAATATTTCGCCCTCAGCCGCATGGAGGTGCCGAGCGCAGAGTTGAACGAAGCCTTTCGCGTCCTGAGCGAGCCTAAGCTCCGGCTGCAACATCTGCTTAAACTTGCAGGAGTCGATCTGGCCGCCGGTCGCGCGGTGCCGCCGGCGGTGGCGGAAGTTTTTTGGAACACCGGCGCGCTCTTGCGGGAGACGCAACGCTGGCGGCTCCGGCAGAGCGCGGCCACGAGCACCCTGGCGCGCGCGCTCTTGCAACCGGAACGCGGAAAACTCGCGCAGCGGCTCGAGCAATTGGAGACGCACCTGCGCGCGCTCTACGACGCCGAGCTCGCCGGATTGCGCGCGGCGCCGAACGAGTCCGCGTCGACGTTGCTCGTAGCCTACGACCGCATCGCTTATCTGACGCGCCTGCTCGAACAGCTCGCGGAGCAACGCCTCCAGCTCGACCTCGCCTAACGACACCGCCGTCCTTCCGAGCGCAGCCGAGAGATCCCGTCGAACCGCCGCGAAGCCACGCTGCAAACTCTTGCCGCGAAGCTTCACGGAAACCCCACGGGATCCCTCGGCTCCGCTGCGCTTCGCTCGGGATGACAAAATGCTTGCGGGCGCAGAGGTTTTCGTGAACATGTTCAAATGCTCACTCCCGGGCAAAAGGACGTTCTCCAGTTCATCCAGGCCGAACAGCGCGTTAAAGGCCTGACCCCGAGCACCCGCGAAATCCAGCAGCACTTCGGTTTTGCGAGTCAAACTTCCGTCATGCAGTACCTCTCCGCGCTGGAGCGGAAAGGCTTCCTGCAACGGCACGCGCGGAAGGCGCGCGCGCTGGTCACCTCCTTAACGAAGACGCGAGTGGCCGACGTCCCGATTTACGGGCAGATCCCGGCCGGCATGTCGACCCTCTCGGAGCAACAAATCGAGGGGCACGTCACTCTCGATCTGGATTCTTTGAATGCCTCGCGGACAGCGACGACCTTTGCCCTGCGCGTGCGCGGCGATTCTATGATCGGCGCCCACATTCTCGATGGCGACATCGTCATCCTGGAGGATCGGCAGACCGCGAAAAGCGGCGATATCGTCGCGGCGCTGATCGATGGCGAGACGAATTTGAAACGATATGTGAACGAACGCGGCAGGTCTTTTTTGAAGGCGGAAAATCCGGCGTATCCCAATCTCGTGCCCGCGCAGGAGTTGCGCATCCAGGGCGTGATGACTTCGCTCGTGCGCAAGCAATCGACAGCGAAGCGCTCTTCCTCGTAGCGTAGGCATGGGGCGAAATGGGCAGGCCGGGGTTGTAGCCGGGGGCGGTGACCCCGGCGGATCTGGCGCACCACCCGTTCTGTCCTCGCCGGGGTCAGCGTCCCCGGCTACAACTTCCTAGTGGCGCTCACGACTTACACGGCTCCGCTGACGCCCGCGCAAGTGGAGGCTTTGCGGAAGCTGCTCACCGAACTCGAGTTCAAGTTTGCGCCGAAGCCCTACACGATTTTTTTCGCGCAGAAGGAGAAGCTGAGCGTCGCGGTCTAAGAGAAAGGGCCAAAAGTTCTACTGCAAGGGAAGGGGCTCGAGGACTTCGTCAGTTTCGAGCTGGAGCCGAAGATTCTCGAGGAGGCAAAACTCGGCTACGAGGAAGTGCACGCGCCGGAAATGTTCGAGCCGCACTTCGGCATCGACGAAAGCGGGAAGGGCGACTTCTTCGGGCCGCTCGTGATCGCTGGCGTTTACACCGATCGCGCGATCGCGCGAACCTTTCTCGAGGGCGGCATTCAGGACAGCAAACGGATCGGCTCCGACGCGAAAATTCACCAGCTCGCGCGGATGATTCGCGAGACACCGGGCGTGGCCTTGGAAGTGATTGCGATCGGGCCGGAGCGCTACAACGATCTCTACGAAAAGTTCGGCAACCTGAACAACCTGCTCGGTTGGGGACACGCCCGCGTGATCGAGAATCTGCTTGAGAAACGCCCGGATTGTCCGCGGGCGTTGTCGGATAAATTCGCGGATGAACGCGTAATCAAGAAGGCGCTTCTCCAGCACGGCCAGGGGATCGAGCTCGAGCAGCGCACAAAAGCGGAATCCGATCTCGCGGTCGCGGCCGCGTCGATTCTGGCGCGCGAGGCGTTCATCGACTGGCTCGATCGGCACGGGAAAAAAGCGGGCGTGACGCTCGGCCGCGGCGTTTCCGCACCGATCAAGGAAGCGGCGCGCAAGATCGTCGCGCAAGGCGGGCCGGCTGCGCTTCGGCAGGTTGCCAAGGTGCACTTCCGCACCGCGCATGAAATCGCCCCCGAGCACTACGCTGCGCCGGCCCCCAAACGCCCCTGGCGCAAGTAACGCGCAGGGCCTCGAAATTATTTGCGCCTCACACGGGGGCGAGGGAGGGCGGCAAGGTTCCTGCTTTTGCAAAGGCCGGCCGACCCTGCCGATTTGTGGAAACCCGAATTTTAATCCTCAACGCCGACCCGATTTTTCAAGACACCTCGCTGGCGATTTTTAGTGCTATGCCGCAGGTCGAGCTCCGCATCGTGCGCACGCTGCATGACGCCATTTATACGCTCATGCGCGAGGCTTTCGATCTTTGCATTGTTGACGGCGAACCAGCGGTCGCGGTCGACCAGGCGACGAACATTCGCCAGCTTTTCCCTTCGCTCGGGATCACCTGCCTTGCCTTCGACCAGCCAGACGACGCGATCCGGGCCGAGGCGGAACAGCAGAAAATCTCGATTATTCTCACCGATGTTCCGGCGGTCCGTCTTCGGCGGAGACTCCGCGGGGCAGTGGCCGCGTTTGAGCGCCTCTCAAACTCGCCCGCGGAAGGGGTCGATCCTTGCCACTCGCTCGTCGGCAACCTGAATCAATTTCCGGCAGCAGAAGTGCTGCAAATGAGCTGCCTAGGGCAGCAGAGCGGGCGGTTCAGCTTCAAGTCGGGGCGCGGCAATGCCGAGATTTACCTGCACCATGGGATCATCCGCCACGCCCTTTACGGCACGCTCGAAGGCGAAGCCGCGGTCGCGGAAGTGTTCCGCTGGCGCCAGGGCCGCTTCTATTTTGAAGAAGGGATCATCAGCCAGATTCAGACCGTCAACCGCCCTTGGAATCACCTCCTCATCGACCACCTCCAGAACCTGGATGAAACCCTTGAAACCGTCGGCCGCACTTTGCACTCATGATTGATTCCATCCTCGAAGGCGACCTTCGGCTGCTCACCTTGCAGGTGGAAAGCTGGAAGAAACTGCAGAATTTCATTACCTACGCGCTGGACAAGGCGAAACCGATCATCTCGGTCGAGCAGGAGCGGCAGTTCACCGAGATCCGGAGCGTTCTCCTCCAAGAGAGCGAGCACGTTCTCGAGGAGCTGAGCCTGGCGGAAGAGCTTAACGGTAAGACCATGAACGTGCTGCAACGGGCGACCTCGATTCGCGGGGTGCGTGCGCTTCCCGCAGAAGAAACCCGCCGGATCGAGCTCGATTGGAATGCCGTCTTTACCAGGCTGGGCGTCATCCAGGGACACCTAAAGGCGCGCCGCAAAGAGCTGCGTTCGCGGACTGCTTTTGGCGAATCTCTGACGCGGATTTTTGGGCGACAAGCGGCGCGGCGCTAGCGCCACTCGGCGGAAATCATTACGGCGGAAACATTTCCGCGCTCGGGGGCTTTTACGGTGCAGACGTTATTTTTTGCGTTTTCATCCGCTCATTCTTCCGTTCGCAGACGATTCCTCTACAGAATGAGCAAGCTTACCAAGCGTGACATCGTGGTCGCTATCAGTAATCAAACCGGGATGGTGCAGCACCAGGTTTTCGACGTGGTGCAGAGAACTCTCGACGAGATTACCGACAGCCTGGCCCGCAACGTCTCCGTCGAACTGCGAAATTTCGGTGTCTTCATGCCGCGGCTGACCAAGCCGCGCGTGGGCCGCAACCCGAACCAACCCGGGAGCAGCTTCACCATTCCCTCCCGGGCCACGGTGAAATTCAAGGCGGGCAAGATTATGCGCCAGCGGGTCGAGAAACTCTCCCGCGAGATGAAGGATACGGAACGCCGGCGTGCTTCCGAAAAAGATGGAGGGCTTCCTTCAGCCGAGCGTCCCGAGCCGACCGCCGCTCCGGACGCCGCAGTTGTCTGACGACCGATTTTTCGGTCACTCTTCCTTTCGAACTAAATCGCTCAAAAAGCGTGAATCCGCTTTGTGCGGGGCGCGCGAATGAGCTAAACAACAGCCGTTATTATGAAAAAGCTTCCTCGATTGATTCCCCTCCTTCTCCTCGCGCTCGCCGGTCCGATCTGGGCCGGGACGGAAACGCAGAGTAAAGCGGTCGCTTCCACCGCTGTCGCGACCACCGAAGAGGTGCCGCTCAACATCTTCAACATGGAGAACGCCTACGTCTTCGAGAGCGATCTCAATCATGGCGGCAGCCTCGGGAAACAGGACGAGATCCAGAACTCGATCGAGTTCGCGCATCGCTTCCGGGTGGCCGGCGATGCCTACATCCGTGCGGGCGTCGCGTATAATCGCTTCGATTTCGGGAGCACGAGTGCACCCGTGCCGAATCATCTCCAGTCGCTCGCCGCCGTCATCGGCGTCGATATCATGCATGGCTCTGACGTAGGCGCCTTCTTCCAGGTGCGCCCCGGTTTCTACGGCCAGAACGATTTTGGCATTTCGTCGTTCGACATTCCGATCACGCTCGGCCGGGTCTTCATCGTCCAGCCGGACAAGCTTTACATTTTCGTCGGCGCCTACGCTTCCTTCCTCCGCGGCGGCACGCCGGTGCTCCCGCTCGCGGGCGTCGTTTGGCGGCCGTGCGACCAGGTCCAGGTGCTCGGCGTTTTACCGGAGCCGAAGTTGATCTATTCGCCGACGAAGAATCTCGATCTCTACCTCGGCGGTGAACTCGCCGGCGGCTCCTACCGAACGGACGTAAACAACGGTATCACCCCGCACAAGCTGAGTGGCGCGCAGGTTGATTTCAGCGACTACCGCGCGGGTGTCGGCGTCGCTTATTCCGTCGGCCAGAACCTCTCAGTCGACCTTGGGGCCGGCTATTCCATTCAGCGGCATTTCGCCTTCCATCGCGCCGGGGAAAATTATCGGACCGATCCTTCACCGTTCCTTCGCCTCGAAATAAAGGCGGCGTTCTAGTCCGCGCCGGGACGTTCGTCATGGCGGCCGATTCGTTAGGCAAAAGCCTCGGCCTCATCGCCGCCTTTTGCTTCACGTTCGCCGGGGCGCATGCCGGCCCGCTCGAAGGGCTGCGCGCTGTCGCGCAGCTTCCGCGGATCGATCCCGCCAAGCTGCAGCGCGGCGAGATCTACACCCAGCGCGGTCCGGACGAGAACTTCGCGCGCGGGATTTCGCTCGAATCCTGCTACTTCATCGCCGCGCCGCCGGCGACGGTGAGCGCGCGGC
>JBPCRH010000325.1:0-4383 GCA_050997075.1 Chthoniobacterales bacterium | reverse complement strand
GAGCACAGCTCGCAGCCGGCGCTCCGGCTCTGCGCCGAGCTACGCCTCAAACAGATTGCTTTGCCCGCCTGGTCCGTTCGGAACTTTCAGGCCGAGTTTGCGATAGGCGTTCGGCAGGGCCACGCGGCCTTGTGCCGTGCGTTTGAGGTAGCCTTCCATGATCAGATACGGCTCGTTTACTTCCTCGAGCGTCCCCGCTTCCTCGCCGACCGCGACCGCGAGCGAACTCAAGCCGACCGGACCGCCGTTGAATTTATAGATCAGCGTTTCGATGATCCGCTTGTCCCATTGATCGAAGCCGTCGCGATCAATTTCCAGCATCGTTAGGGCGCGATCGGCGAGCTCCGCGTTGATGCGTCCGTCGGCTTTTACCTGCACGTAATCGCGGACCCAGCGCAGCAAATTATTCGCCGTCCGCGGAGTGCCGCGCGTGCGTGTGGCGATCTCCGCGGCGCCGGCGGCGTCGATCTCGACGTTCAACAAACCGGCACTGCGCAGGATGATTTTCTGCATCTCCTCCGCGCTGTAGTAATCGAGCCGCGCCGTCATCCCGAAACGCGAACGCAGCGGCGCGCTCAGCATGCCCGAGCGCGTGGTCGCGCCGATCAGCGTGAACTTCGGGAGGCGCAATTGCAGGCTCCGCGCCTGCGGTCCCTGGTCGATGATGATGTCGAGTTTGTAGTCCTCCATCGCGGGATAAAGATACTCCTCGATGGTTGGCTGGAGCCGGTGGATTTCGTCGATAAAAAGGACGTCGCCCTTTTCCAGACTCGTGAGGAGACCGGCGAGCTCGCCCGCCTCTTCGATCACTGTGCCGCTCTTGTTTTTGATGTTCACGCTCATCGCGTTCGCGATGATGTGCGCGAGCGTCGTCTTCCCGAGCCCCGGCGGGCCGCTGAGCAAAATATGCTCGAGGACGTCCCCCCGTTTCTTCGCCGCCTCGACGAGCACCGCGATCCGCTCGCAGACTTTTTCCTGCCCGGTGAACTCGCTGAACATCGGCGGCCGGAGCGAAAGCTCGAAGGCCGGATCGGGTGGTGGGACAGCGCTTGCCATGCCGGAAAATTAGACAGGATTTACAGGATTATACAGGATGGGGAGGCGGGTGGGTCGCGGCCAGGAATCTAATCCTGTAAATCGTGTTAATCCTGTCTGCCTATCCGAGATTCTTGGTCAGGACCAGTTCGGTGCCGCGACTGCGCAACACGTAGTCAACCTCGTCGAACGCGTTCCGGATGAGATGCAAGCCGAGCCCGCCGGGCTTGATCAGATCCGCCGGGCGACTTTTCATCGCCGAAGCCGGCACTTGTTTGCCGTAATCGCGCAGGCGCAGGCAGACGCAATCGTTCCGGCCCTCGAGCGAGAGGGAGATGAGTTGATCGTCGCGCAGGTGGTAGGCGTAACGGATGATGTTCGTGCAGGCCTCGTCCACGCCCAGGACCATGAGGGTGCGTTGCCGCTCCGAGAAGGGGAAGGTCTCGAGAAAAATCCGCACGTAGTTTCGCATCAGCGCGAGATTTCCGGTGTGGCTGGAGAACTCGATTTTCTTCTTCTTTTTTCGCATCACACCGTGGCCGCCTAACAATGAGGGCACCGCCCTCCGTGCAAACTGGCAAATTCGGGCGGCGTGGCAACGAGATTCGTTCGCCTCCGCGGCGGACGCCAATCCGGAGTTGGCAAGAGCGCGGCCGCGATGCACTGTTTTAGCATGTGGAAATCCTTCATCGCGCTGCTCGTGCTCGCGTCTCCCGTCCTCGCGCAGGAACGCCCGACCGCCTACCAGGCGCTCCGCGTCGTCGGCACGCAACTGGATCGCTCCCTCGTCGACCATGTCATCTCCGTCCGCGGGATGGAGGGAAATCCGCAGCCAGCGAAGTGGACGATTCTGCTCGAGGACCCGAAAGCGCGCGGCGGCGTGCGCGAAGTGGAAGTGAGTGAGGACAAAATCGTCTCCGAGCGCACGCCGATGCGCGAGGCGGTGGCGGGTTCGTTAGGCGCGACGATCGATACGACGAAGTTGAATCTCGACTCGAGCGGCGCCTACACCGTCGCCCAGCAGACCGCAGCCGGTTCGCACGTCACTTTTACGAGCGCCGATTATCTCCTCCACGTCGATGAGCGCGGGAACCCGGTCTGGCAGGTCACGCTCCATCGCGAGAACGGCGATTCTGCGGGGCTCATCTCGATCGGCGCGAACCACGGCACGATCACGCGCACGGAAGGTCTCTTTAGCGGAGGCGACCACGCTGTGGCCTCGAACGAGCAGCGCGAAGCCGCGAGCAATGAAGAGGCCACCACCGAAGACGAGGATGACGACGGCGACGTGAACCCGGTGAAGCGCCGGATCAAGCAGGCCTTCCACCAGGTGCGCGATGATGTGAAACGGAGCTTCTACAAAGTGCGCAAGTCGTTTGTCGATTTCGTGCGCGAGCACTGAGGTCGCGTGCAGTCGGTCGTCCCGAGCGAAGCCGAAGGCGCAGTCGAGGGATCCCGGGGAGTTTCTCGAAAGCTCCGCGGTGGATCTCCACGGCCGCGCCACGGGAATCCCTCGACTCCGCTCCGCTTCGCTCGGGATGACGAAGCTTCTCTGGCGCGCGTGACACCTTCCTTGCAATCTCCTTCGTCCGCCCCACAATTAGCGCGATGAGTCCGGAACCTTCCGCGCATGCGGCCTGGGCCGATGTCCGCCACGGCTGGCAGCAGCTTTATGGCGGCTTCGACGAATTGGGCGTGAGCCTCGAGTGGCACGATTTCCAAACCAGCCGGCCGCTTGATTGGGGCGAAAGCTTCCGCCCGCGCAGCGTCGAATTCTGCCTGAACCTCGAAGGCCGCGGCGCGATCGGGCGCGGTCGCACGGGCCAATCGAATTATGCGCCGAGCAGCTCCGGTTACTACGCGCTCGGGGACGAGCCGCTCCGCGCCACGCGCCAGGCGCACGATCGCCATCGTTTCGTCACCCTGGAATTTTCGCGCGCGCACTTACAGACGCAGCTTGCCGCCTCCGAAGCGGAGCTCACGCCCGCGATGCGCGAGGTCGTTTTCCCGACGAAAGAGCAGAGCGTGATCTCGCAGCCGCAGCCGATGCCGGCGGTGCAGCGCGCGATCGTCGCGAGCCTGGCCGAGCCGCCGGTGCCGAAAGCGGCGCGCGTGCTCTGGTATCAGAGCAAGGCGATCGAGCTCATGGCGCATTTCCTTTTCGAGCCGAAAGACCCGGAAATGTTTTGCATGCGCCAAAAGAAAGTGGCGCGCGACCGTGTCGTGCGGACGCAGGAACTGCTCGTCCGCGATCTTTCGAATCCGCCGTCGCTGGAAATGCTCGGGCAGGAAGTGGGCTGCAGCCCGTTTTACCTCAGCCGCATTTTCTCGCGCGAAGTCGGCCTGACCATTCCGCAATTCCTGCGCAATGCGCGGATGGAACGCGCCGCGGAGCTGCTCCGGAGCGGGAGCTACAACGTGACCGAAGCCGCGACCGAAGTCGGCTACTCCAGTCTCAGCCATTTCAGCAAAGCGTTCTGCGAAACGATCGGCTGCTGCCCCGTCCTTTACCCGGCGGCGAAGCACATCGTGCTCGATCGTTAGGCGTGGTCGTCCGGGTCATTCTGAGCGCAGCGCAGCGAAGTCGAAGAATCCCGTGGCGTCATCCTTCAGCGAAATTCCACGGGATCCCTCGACTCCGCTGCGCTCCACTCGGGATGACCGCAGTTTTTTTCTGCTCCCCACGGCAACGCTCTGGCAGCGCGAGATCGTGCGCTTCTACCGGCAGCGCAATCGCATCATCGGCGCGCTCCTCTCGCCGCTCGTTTTTTGGTTCGTCATCGGCTCGGGCATCGGGCCGTCGTTTCGCGTCGGCTCTTCGCCGAACGGCGTCGGTTACCTCGAATATTTTTATCCTGGCACGCTCATCCTGATCATGCTTTTTACCGCCATCTTCTCGACCATCTCGATCATCGAGGATCGGCGTGAGGGCTTTCTCCAGTCGGTTTTAGTCGCGCCGATCTCGCCGGGCGCGATTGTCTGCAGCAAAATTCTCGGCGGGACCACGCTCGCGCTGATGCAGGGTTTGATCTTTCTCCTCCTCGCGCCCTTCGTTGGGATTCACATTTCGCCGGAGCGGCTTTTGATTTGTCTCGGCACGCTCTTCCTCGTCGGTTTCGGCCTCACCGGTCTCGGCTTTCTCGTCGCCTGGCCGATGGAGTCGACTCAGGGGTTCCACGCGATCATGAACGTTTTTCTGATCCCGCTCTGGCTCCTCTCCGGCGCGCTTTTTCCGGCGACGAATCCGCACACCTGGATTTACTGGGCGATTCACCTCAACCCGGTGACCTACGGCGTCGCGGCCATCCGGCGCGCGTTGTACGCGGGCGATCCCGGCGTGCTCCATCT
>JBPCRH010000283.1:0-5844 GCA_050997075.1 Chthoniobacterales bacterium | reverse complement strand
GGGTAATCCGTAGCCTTGAGAGAGTTCCGCCATCAAGTCGAAGCCGTCGCCATCGGGCAGACCGAGATCGGAGATGAGCAAATCGCACTCGCCCGCATGCGTCCGCGCTGCGCTGATCGAGTCCACGCCGATGACCTCGTGCCCGCGACGGCGGAGCAATTGCGTGAGCGTGGTGCGGGTTTGTTCGTGATCTTCCACGAGCAAAATATGGCGCTTCGCCACCACCGGCGTGGCGGGAGCCGCCGTCGCGGGAAGATCCTCCGCCGCCGTCGCGGCAGCGGCGAGCGGCAGCTCGATGCGGAAAGTCGCACCTTGCCCGCGGCCCTGGCTCTCGGCTTCGATGCGACCGTTCTGCAGCTCGACGAGCCGGTGGCTGATCGCCAGCCCAAGGCCGATCCCGCCGAAGCGATGCCCCTGATCGTGCTCTTCTTGAATGAAAGCGTCGAAAACGCGGCTGAGCATTTCCGGCTCGATGCCGATGCCGTTGTCGGTGATTTCGACTTCCAACGTCTCCGGCTTCGCCGCCGGGTTCACCGTCCGCACGACGACCGCTCCGCCGCGGGGCGTGAACTTGACCGCGTTCTTGAGGATGTTCCAAAAAATCTGCTGCAAACGCACGGCGTCGGCGTGGATCGTGTGCCGCGGCGCGGCGAGATCGAGCGTGACTTCTATCTCCTGCTCGCGGACGTCGGCGCGAAGAATCTCGTAAGCGTGGCGGAGCGCGGCGTGCGCGTCGATCGGGCGCAGGTCGAGCCGCAATTTTCCGCCGGTGATGCGGGTGATATCGAGAAGATCATCGACGAGCCGGGCCTGAAGCGCGATGCCCTTCGCGATGACGTTAATGTCGTCGCGCACCTGCGGCGAGAGAGTCGGATCTTCGGCGAGGGAAGTCGCGAGAAGAAGCGCCGGATTGAGCGGCGTGCGCAGTTCGTGGGAGAGCGCGGCGAGGAAATCATCCTTCGCGCGGGTCGCAGCTTCAGCGCGACTCTTGGCCGCCTCGGCGGCGAGCCGGGCGGCTTCCGCAGTTTCAAAGAGGGCGCGAATTTGCTCCGCGCTTTCGCGCAGGGCGGCGTTAGCCTGGACCAGTTCCGCGGTCCGCTCCTCGACTTTTTCCTGTAGGAGCGCGGCGTTCTGATTTTGCTGCATCGCGTAGCGGATCGAACGCTCGAGCGCGACCGCATCGATCTCACCTTTGACGAGGTAATCCGCAGCCCCAGCATCGAGCGCCTTGAGCGCGAGATCGCGATCGCCCTCGCCAGTGAGAAGAATGACCGGCGCTTTGCAGCCGAGGTTTAGTGCCTCGCGCAACAGGATGAGCCCGTCCCTTCGCCCGAGCCGGTAATCGAGCAGACAGGCGTCGTGTTCGCAGCGATTCAACGCGGCCAGACCGGTTTCGTAATCGGTCGCCCATTCGAAAGCGATTTTGCTCCCGGGAATTTCCGCGAGCAGCTCTGTCGTCAGCAGGTAGTCGTCGGGGTCGTCTTCGATCAGAAGCACCCGCAACTGGCCTTTATCCATCCTAGCCTCCGGTGGTCTCGCCGGGCAGGGCGACGATTTCGAGCCAGTATTTGCCCAGGACTTTTACGACCTCAGCCATGGCCGCGAAAGTGACCGGCTTCGTGATGTAGGAAGCGGCCGAGAGATCGTAGGTGCGATAGATATCCTCCTCCGCTTTCGAAGTGGTGAGGATGACAATCCGAATGCTCTTGAGCGCGGGGTCGGACTTAATTTCCTTGAGCGCTTCGCGGCCATCTTTCTTCGGCATGTTCAGGTCGAGCAGAATCAGGCCGGGCCGCGGCGAGCTCGCCGGTTCTTCGTATTTGCCGCGCCGTTTCAGGTAATCGAGCAGCTCGACCCCGTCTTCGACAAAGCGGAGATCGTTCACCAGCCGGCTCTCTTCGAAAGCCTCTTTCGTCATCAGGCGATCGTCCGCGTCGTCGTCCGCCATCAGGATGGTGATTGGTTTGCCTTCGTTTTGCATTCGTTAGGTATCCTGCTTTTCCTGCCGGAGCGGCAGGGTGACTAAAAATGTGGCGCCCGCATCCAGCGCGCTTTTCGCCGTGATCGAGCCGCCATGCCTTTCCACTATTTTGCGACAAATTGCCAGTCCCATGCCGGTGCCTTCATACTCCTGGCGGCCGTGCAGGCGCTGGAAAAGCTCGAAGATGCGATCGAGGTAAACCTCTTCGAAACCGATGCCGTTGTCGCGCACGGTCAGCTCGCAGGACTCGATCTCGCCGTCCACCACCGGGAGGAGCCGGCTCTTCACTTCGACTTGCGGGGGTTCGTTAGGCCGGGCGAACTTGAGGCCATTTCCGATGAGGTTTTGGAGCAGTTGCCGCATCTGCGCAGGATCGGCCTCGAGCGTCGGGAGCGGGCCGATCTCGACCCGGCCGTTCATCCGGAGGACGCGATCCTCGAGGTCGGAGACGACCTCCTCGGCGGTCGTCTCGAGGTTCACGAGGGTGAACGGCTGCGCCTTCGTGGTCACGCGCGAGAAGCTGAGCAGCGCGTCGATCAGGCTGCGCATGCGCGTCGCCGAGGCGAGCATGCGCGCGAGATAATCGCGGCCCTGCTCGCCCAACTCCGCGGCGCAGCGCGTCTGGATCCGGTCGCCGAAGGCCTGGATTTTGCGCAGCGGTTCCTGCAAATCGTGCGAGGCGACGGACGCGAATTGTTCCAGTTCGCGGTTGCTGCGCTGGAGGGATTCGTTCGCGAAATTCAGATCCGCGGTGCGCCGTTCGACGCGGCTTTCGAGCTCGTCGTTCGCCCGCGCCAACGCCTCGGTCCCGCGCCGGCGCGTCGCCAGTTCCCGCACCATCAGGCGGTAGCCCGCGCCGACGAGGATGAGACCGACCAATGTCGAAAGCCAGAGCGTGACCACCGCCGTGCGATAGCTCACGCGTGACTCCGACTCGCGCCGTTTCAGCAGGTCGAGCTCCGTTTTTTCCATCGCCTGGAGCAGGCTCTGGATCGTTTCCATTTGGTGCCGCCCGCGGCCCGCCATGACGTAGCTCCGGACGGTGTCCATGCCTCCCCCATCGTAGACTGCGACGCCTCGTTGGAGCGATTCCACGCGGCCATCGATCAAGGGAAGGAGCTGGCCCGTGCGCTCCTGCTGGATGGGGTTATCCGCGGTCAGGTTCCGGAGCCGGACGATACGCGCGTGGGCCGAACCGGCGGCGGCGCGATACGGTGCGAGGTAAAGCCGTTCGCCGGTGATGAGATAGCTGCGCTGCTGGCTCTCGGCCTCGGAGAGGGTCGCGGAAATGTCGCGAATTTCATCGAGCACTTCATGGGTGCGCACGACGAGCGCGTCGTTGCGCGAGATGCGCTGGATGTTGCGGTAGGAAAGCCAGCCGCTCCCGAGCAACGCGATCACCGCGAGGGTGAACCCGATCCAAGCCGCTCTCCCGACCGCGCCCATCATCGGCGGAGCGTTTTCCCCGGAGGAAAGCGGAAGGCGGAGGTAAAAGTGGAGTCGATGCGCATTCGGAAAAGATTCGCAGCCCGGTGGCCGGACGGGTGCGCCTCGCCGGGAAATAGGCTCGTCTAGCCTGGGCCGGGTCCGCGTTCGCCCGGACCGCGAAACTTCTCCGCGGCGCGTGCGAACACTTCTTTTCGCCTGGTCGCGCGGACCGCTCGTCTCGCGATGGATTTGATCGATCGTGCGATCCATCGCCGCTTTCACGCTTGCGGCCGTTCCGCCTTTCTCGACTTCGCGCGTGAGCACCTGCTCGAGGCGGGCGACGACGGCGTCGACGGTGTAGTTGGGATTAATCGCGACCTCCTCCTGATTTTCGAGGGCGCTGTAGACATCGATCACGCGTTCGCTGTGCGCGCCCCAAGCGAGGACTTGGTAGAAGAGCGCGCCTTCGCGTTCGCCTTTCACGAGCAAATCAAAAAGCGCCGCGACCAGCGAGAGCGGCATGAGCGCGAAATCGCGCACGTTATCGAGGAGCATCTTCAGTTCGAAGACGAGGACATCGCGGAGGAACCGCCAGCGTTCCGAGGAATCCGGGCGCGGGACCGGCGAAAGAGTTGCGGACATGCCTGACCTTTTAGTGCTTCGCCGCCGAGAGCAAGGGCGCCGGAGCACAGGCTCGACCGCTTCATTCCTGGAGGGATGAGCTCCGCGAATCCGCCCGTGCAATGCGCGGTCACCGGGTTCCGAGCCCGGCGTCGCAGGAGCTCCGCCCTCCAGACTTTGTCGACTTTTTAGACGCCTCTTAAGCCGGGATGTTCGCGATCTTTTCCCGCTCCCAATTCCGATGCTGCCCGATCGCCTTGATGAATTTCTTTGCGGTTTTGCTCACGTCGCTTTTCGCGTCGGCGAGCAGCGCGAAGTCGTTCTTCGTCGCCTCGCCGTTGAAGTCGATCGCGGACGCGTGCAGGAGGTCGACACCTTCGCCGGTCGCCGCGAGCGCTTTGCAATGCTTGTAGGTTTCGTTCACGAAATGAATCACGCGCGCGTTCCCTTTTAACGTGGCCACACTCTTGGCGCCGCCGGGCACGTAGGTCGCGTCGAAGAGCACCGAAGCGGCGTTCACGATGCTCATGTCGATCTTCACTTCGCCGCCTTGCGCATTCTTCACCGTGCCACCGTGCGGACCGATGACTTTCACCATCGCGCCTGCACTCGTTAGGGCTTTTTTCATCGCGTCGAGATCGTTCCCGTTGACGCCAGCGGCGACGAGGAAAGCAATTTTCCGCGTGCGGATGGTGTCCTTGACCGTGTTCGTCATGCTCAGCGCGGGTGAGGTGCCAAGCGTGTTCTTCGTCGGCTTCGACTCGGTCTCTTTCCCGGCATCGGCCCCGACCGCCTGGTTGACCCGGCCTTCCACCGAGCTCGGCACTTTCATCCCGAGTCCCTTGGCGATGCCGCTGGCGAGCGACTTATCGACTTTGTTCAACATCCCGAGCATCCGCTCGACGATCGCGGGCCGCGTGACCATCCCGAGCTCAAAGGTGAGCGCGTTGATGATGTGCTGCTGCTCGTGCGGCGCCTGGCTTTGAAAGAAGAGCGCGGCCTGGCTGAAATGGTCGAAGAATTTCGCCGACTTCCCGCGCACTTTTGCGCCCTGCATTTTCTCCATGTAGCTGACGAATCCGCCGTCGCTCGCCTTCGCTTCCATCGGGCAACCACTGCTGATCGTGTTTGGGAAGTAGCTCGTCTCCCCGCGATTCACGATCTGCTGCGAGAAGCCGTCGCGCTGGTTGTTGTGCATCGGGCAGGTCGGCCGGTTGATCGGGATCTGCGCGAAGTTCGGCCCGCCGAGACGGGTGAGCTGCGTGTCGGTGTAACTAAAAAGCCGGCCTTGGAGCAGCGGATCATTACTAAAATCGATGCCGCTCACGAGATGCCCTGGGTGAAACGCGACCTGCTCGGTTTCGGCGAAGTAGTTATCCGGATTGCGATTGAGCACTAGCTTTCCGAGCGGCGTGATCGGGACCAGTTCCTCGGGGATGAGCTTGGTCGGATCGAGCAGATCGAAGGGGAACTTGTGCTCGTCTTTTTCCTCCACCACCTGAACGCCGAATTCCCACTCCACAAATTCACCCGCCTCGATCGCTTCCCAGAGATCGCGCCGATGGAAATCGGGATCATTCCCGGAGATCTTCTGCGCCTCGTCCCAGAGCACCGAGTGCATGCCGAGCGTCGGCTTGAAGTGAAACTTCACGAAGCGCGATTTCCCGGCCGCGTTGATGAACCGGAAGGTGTGAATGCCGAAGCCTTCCATCATCCGCAGGCTGCGCGGGATCGCGCGGTCGGACATCACCCACATGAGCATGTGGAATGATTCCGGGGTCAGGGAAATGAAGTCGTAAAAGGTGTCGTGCGCC
>JBPCRH010000201.1:0-6541 GCA_050997075.1 Chthoniobacterales bacterium | reverse complement strand
ATTTCGTCCTCGGCGAGGTTGCGCAGCGGAGCCATCAAAAATTCCGGGTTGAACGCGATCGAAAACTCGCGGCCTTTATACGCGACCGGGAGCGACTCTTTCGCTTCGCCCACTTCCGGAGTGTTCGCGGTGATGTCGATGTTGTTCTTGGTGAAGTTGAGCTTGATCGAATTCGACTTGTCGCTCGCGAGAAGGGAAAAGCACTTAAGCGAATTCAGGAACGTCTCGCGCTCAAGGGTGACGCGCTCTTTCATCTCGCCGGGAATGACCTGTTTGTAGTTCGGGTAATTTCCCTCGATCAACTTCGAAACGAGGAGCGTGTTGTTAAGATCGAAAGCGATCTGCCCGCTGCTCACGCTTACCCGCACGTCACCTTCGTCGGTGAGGAGGCGCTGCAATTCCGCCACCGCTTTCGTCGGAACGATGATGTCGGCCTCGTGGCTGCGCGGGAATTCCAGGTCGATGTCGAGCATCGCGAGACGCCGGCCATCGGTCGCGACGAGGGTCAGTTTGTTGTCCTTGAAACTAAAGAGGACGCCGTTGAGGACGTAACGCGTCTCGTCGGTCGAGATCGCGTAGGAAGTTTTCTTGAGGCCGTCGCGCAGGTCCTTCTGCCGGATGATGACGAGCTTGGCTTCATCGAATTTCGGGAGGGGCGGAAACTCCTCCTCGGGCAGGCCGAGGATTTTAAAAAAGCTCTGGCCGCTACGAATCGAGGCGGCGTTTTTGCCATCAACGTCGAACTGAATTTCACTCGAGGGGAGCTCGCGGATGATGGTGAAAAGGCGGCGCGCCGGGAGGGTGGTGGCGCCTTCTTTTTCGACGGTCGCTTCGAAGCTGCCGCGCACGCCGACGTCGAGGTCGGTCGTCGTTAGGCGAACTTCATTGCCGTGGGCTTGGAGGAGAACGTTCGAAAGAATCGGCAACGTGGTGCGGGTGCTGACCACGTTCTGAACCTGTTGCAAACATTCGAGGAGCTTCTCTTTCGTTACGCTAAATTTCATGAAAAAAGAACCGAGTCCGTAAGATGTAAGGCTTTCGATTTTATCCGGCAACCGCTAATCTCGCGCCCGGGTTGTTGGCGTGAGCGTGAAAGCGATTACGCCGCTCACATTGTCATCCTGAGTGGAGCGCAGCGAAGTCGAAGGATCCCGTGGCGTTTCTGGAAAGCTCTCGGAGCGGCGTTTCACGGAAACTCCACGGGATCCCTCGACTCCGTTTCGCTTCGCTCCACTCCGCTCGGGATGACACGCTGGTTGCCTAACGAACACGCCTAACGTTGCAGCGCGCTGTCGATATACGAGATGGTCTGCCGGATTTTGTCCTGCTCTTTCATCCGCTTCTTCACCTGTTTGCAGGCGTGCAGGACTGTGCCGTGATCGCGGCCGCCGAAGGCTTCACCGATTTCGTTGAGCGACGCTTTCGTGAGCTCGCGCGCGAGATACATCGCGATCTGGCGTGGGAACGCGATGTTCGCCGGGCGGCGTTTACTCGTCATATCCGCGAGACGCACATCGAAATGTTCGGCCACGCGCTTCTGAATCTGGTCGATCGTGACCGAGCGCCGCGCTTCTTCCTGGAGGATATCTTTCAACAGATGCTCGACCACTTCCTGGGTAAGCTCGCGCCCGCTGAGCGAGGCGAAGTAAGTCACGCGCATGAGCGCGCCTTCGATGCGGCGTACGTTGGTTTTGATCCGGTTGGCGAGAAAATCGAAGATGTCCGCGTGCAGCTTGATCTGCAGGGTGTGCGCCTTCTTGCGCAGGATCGCGAGGCGCGTCTCGACATCGGGCGGCTGCAATTCCGCGGTCAGGCCCCATTCGAACCGCGAGACCAGCCGGTGCTCGAGATTCGCGATCTCCGACGCGGGCCGGTCGCTCGAGAGGACGATCTGCTTATGGCCGTCGAAGAGGGTGTTGAAGGTATGAAAAAATTCCTCCTGCGAGCGTTCTTTGCCGCCGAGGAAATGGATGTCGTCGATCAAGAGCAGATCGGCCTGGCGATAGCGTTTACGGAATTTGACGAGGTTGTTGTGCTGGATCGCGTCGATGAATTCGTTGATGAAAAGCTCGCTCGAGAGATACATCACGCGGGTCTGTTTGCCGGTGCCGCCGATGAACTGCCCGATCGCCTGCATCAGGTGCGTCTTGCCGAGGCCGACGCCGCCATAGATGAAGAGCGGGTTATAAGTTTTCGCGGGCGACTTCGCGACCGCGAGGCTGGCGGCGTGCGCGATTTCATTGTTCGGGCCGATCACGAACGACTCGAAAGTGTTCCGCGGATTCAGCCCCGGCGTCGTCCGGTTGCTCGCGCGAGCCGCCGTGGCGCTGACTGGTTCTTTCGCTGAGGGCAGCTTCCCACCCGCCTCTTCGAGCTCACTCGAGGTGTCGACGGCGCAGACAAATTTCACCTGGCGCGGGCCGCCGAGGACCGATTCGATCGCGCTCTGCAAGGCGGGGAGATGGTTACTCTCGATCCAGAATTGGTAGATGTTGTTCGGGACGAGGAGAGTGACTTCGTCGGCGGTCGCGCCGGTCAATTTCACGGCCGAGAACCAGCGCTTGAAAGTATCCGCGCTGACCTGCGGTTTGAGAGCGGCAGATAGCTTCGCCCAGAGCTGGGAACACTTCTCGTCCATGCGACTTGTTAACAGCGTTAAATAACGCCGGAAACGCTCAGGTTCAGTGAGAAATGGACCGGCGCACGGCGCGCGCTGGAAGGAAGTTCAGGCGCGTCTTCCCGGGAGAGGCAGCCGGAAGAGTCGCGAAAAAGTGTCGGATACGAGGGAAGAACGAGGGCGTTTAGGGGAAAATCGGTTCGCGAGCGAGCGCGCGGGGTTGGGCAGGTGTCGCTTCGGGTTAGGTTTCTCATTCTCTTCATACAATCGGTCTCCATTTCCGGCCCTCGCCTTATTCACATGTTGTTCACACCCGCGATTACCATTCCCGCCGAGCGGGTTGAGACTAGGAATTGGAGTGGGGTCGAACAAGAAAAAATCCGAACTTTATTTTGCGAAATCTTTCAGAAAAATCTTGACGCTAAAAGCGGTCTGGCAGTGCGAAAGTTTTACCCGGGTGGAGCTCTTTCCGCATTCGTTAGGCACCGTCCGCGCGGCTCCTTCGGACCGCTTTCCCGACGCGGGTGGGAAGCCGGCGGGGGGCCAAAATGGTTCGCGCACCGGACATTTTGCCGGAAGTTTGACCGACAAAGTGATGAGCAGGCTCTGGAAAAATTCGGGCGGAGAGAAATTCGCGGTCGCGTTCTGTCTCGCGCTCGTCCTTGCCGCCTGCGCCGCGCCGGGGCCCTCCGGGCCGCAACCGATCACGCGGGTCGTGCTCATCTGGTTGAAGAATCCCAGCTCCGCGACCGATCGCGCGCAGATCGTCCGCACCGCGCAGGCGCTCCGCATGATGCCCGGCGTGGTCAAGGTAACGACCGGCCGCGCCGCGATCCTGCCGGAGGCAGCGACCGATCGTAGTTTCGATCTCGGCGTGATCATCACCTTCCGCGACCGCGCAGCTTATGCTCGCTACGAGCGCGACCCGCGCCACGCCCAGGCGATGGAGCGTTTCCTCCATCCGCTGGTGCAGCGCTACGAAGTCTATAACCAGGGTGTTCGTTAGGCCGCCGATGCGTCTCTTTTTCTCGGCGCTGGTCGCCCTGCTCCTTTGGCCGCTTCTTTCCTGTGCGGCGGATGAGATCCCGCCCCCCTTCGGTTTTCGCTGGAACGACTCCGCGACCCGCGTCCGAAAGGTCTTAAAAGGCGCCAAGGCGAAGGTCGTGGCGAGCGACAAAAACGGCGAAGCGAACGTCTGGACGGTCGAGGGGCTGATTCATCCAGGGTTGAAGCGGACGCTCTTTACGTTCAAGGGCGACCTTCTGAAGCAGGTGGAGCTGCAATACGAATATCCCGATTGGACGCTCGAGCACTACAACAGCCGGATGGGGGAAATCCGGCGCTACTTCGACGAAAAGTACGGGGTGGGCCGGCTCATCTCGCGGGCGCGGGACAACGACACGGAAGTGATCCAGACGCTCGTGGGCTACCAATGGGTGATCGGGAAGTCGGCGCTCGAGCTCTTTTACTTTTCCGCGCAGAAAGAGCCGAATGTTTATCGCAACATCACGGTGACTTATAAGGCGCTTTAGCTGTTGTAGACGCTTCGCTCTGCGAAGCGCGGGAGTAAATTTCGCCACAGGAAAGAGCTAACGGGAGCAACTCCCACGCGTCCCAGAGGGACGCGTCTACCGTTCGTTCTCCTTCTTCAGCCGCTTCAGTCGGCTGCGCAGCGCGACCTTGGTCACCGCGCTCATTCGGTCGATGAACAAAATGCCCTGGAGATGATCGACCTCGTGTTGCAAGGCGCGCGCGAGCAGACCGGTCGCTTCCAGTTCGACCGTTTCGCCCTCGAGCGTTTCCGCCCGCGCCGTCACCGTGCTCGCCCGTGAAATATCCGCAGTGATCTCCGGGAAACTTAAACAACCCTCGACCCCGATGAAAATCTCCGGACCGAGGATTAGCTCCGGGTTTAAGAGCACAAGCGGCATCGAAGTTTTCGCGTCCACTTCCTCGCCGTTCACCCGCAGCGTGCTCGCCTGGTCCTCGGCCGCGCCGACATCGATCACCGTGAGCTGTAACGCTTCGCCGATCTGTTGCGCGGCGAGGCCGACGCCGTTCGCTTCGTTCATCGTCTCGAGCATGTCCGCAACCAGCGCGCGCACGCGTTCATCGACCTTCGTGATCCGCTGCCCTTTCGCGCGCAAAACCGGATCGCCGTAGCGCACGATCGGCAAAATCATTTCCCCGCGCCCTGAGTAAACGCCGGGAGGTTTTTCACGCCGGCGAGTTTAAGCGCGTCCATCACTTTGATGATGATGCCGAACGATGCCTTCTGATCGGCCTTGAGCACGATCGAGCCTTTCCGTTCCGCGGAGAGGTTCATGACCGCTTCGCGGAGTTGATCGACCGCGATGGTTTCGCCATCGAGTTTCAAGCCGTCACTCGCATCGACGCTGACGATCGCGTGTTCCAGCTCCGCGGGTTTTGCGCTCGCGGTTTTCGATTCCGGGAGATTGATGTTCACCTCCGGCTGATCCTTTTTGAAGGTCGTCGAGACGACAAAAAAGATGAGCAGAATCGTGAGGATATCGACGAGCGAGACGATGATGATCGCGGGGGCGCGTCGTTTGCGAACGGCGAACTTCATGGGACGGTCGAGGGAATAAACTTCAAATGAGCGGCGCGTGCGCGGGGGCGGTCGTGCGCAGGGGCGCGGAGTCGTCGCGCTGGACGCGGCCGTAGTAGCATTTCGCGAGGAGATCGGCGACGAGCGATTCCATTTCCACCGCCATGACCTCGACTTTTTTCGAGAAGTAACTGAAGGCGATGAGACTCGGGACGGCGATGCAAAGGCCGAAGATGGTGGTGTTTAGTGCCTCAGAAATACCGATGGCGATGCCCTTGGTATCGGTCCCGCCCGCGCTCAAGCCGATGTGCGCGAAGACGTGCACGAGACCCGAAACCGTCCCGAGCAAACCGAGCAGCGGCGCGATGCCGGTGATGACTTCGAGCACGATGAGCCCGCGCTCGAGGCGCAACATTTCGTGACGCGCGCGCGTTTGCACCGCCTCGACATTTTCATTCCGCGGCCAGCGCAAATGCTGGAGCGCGACGAGCGCGATCCGCCCAAGCGACGAACCGTCCGTCTGCGCGATGCGCATGAGGCGCTCCGGGCTCGCGCCGGGGACCAGACGTTCGATCTCGCTCTCGAGCACGAGCGGCACGACCACCCGCTCCCGCAGTGCGACCGCCCGGAGCAGGATCACGGTCACAGCGATGATCGAGCAGATGAGCAACGGCCACATGAAAATGCCCCCGCGCAACAGGAAGCCAAATACGCCTTGGACGGCGTCGGGTGAATCTACGAGCAGGAGTGGGGTCATCGGTTTGCGAAAATCGTGAAGGATTCCTCCATTTTCAAGTGACCCTCGGGCAGAGTGGCGAGGAGGTCCTCGGGAATCGGCGGGAATTTCGTTTCCTGGATGGAGCGCAGCGCGATGCTCACAGACGCCTCCGACGTCGTGTTTTCAGTCACGCGCATGTTCATGACCGAGCCGTCCGCGCCGATCTCGAAGCTGACCGCAGTCGTGCCGATGTTCGCGAGATCCATCCGGGAGTTGACGTAATAATACCAACGCGAACCGATCGCGTCCTCGAGCTGTTTTTTGTAACGCCCGAGCGGTGTGCCGACGGCGTTGACCGCGGAGCGGCCGCGATTGTTGATCCCGCCGCGAATGATCGTTTTCTGCTGGAGATCGCGATAGGCGGACGCGGGCGAGGGTGGTGACTTCTGCGGCTCCGGGGTGGGGATGGGCGTCTCCGTCGGTGTCGGCACGGCGGTCTTTTCTTCCTCGGAGGGAGGCGAGGGGATCGGCGTCGGCGTCTGCGTAAGGAGCGCGAGTTGATCGATGCTCGGCTCGGGAGTGGGGGTCGGCGCGACCGTGCTCTCGGGCGTCGGAGAAGCTTTCGGCGGCGCGGTCG
>JBPCRH010000255.1:0-5286 GCA_050997075.1 Chthoniobacterales bacterium | reverse complement strand
CTAGCCCGGCGCTGCTCGACAAATACCGCTGGATTCCTTCCCTTCCTCACGCCGAACTTCTCGCGGAAATGGCCCGCCACGATGTCCTCGTTTTGCCTTCGCTCCATGAAGGCTTCGGGCTCGTCCTGAGCGAAGCGATGAGCCAGGGGCTGGTCGTGATCACGACGCCGCACACCGCCGGGCCGGACCTGATCACGGATGGCGTGGACGGTTTTATCATCCCAATCCGTTCCGCGGACGTGATCGAGGAAAAGCTCGCGCTCCTCGCGCGCGAACAGGAGCGCCTCCTCGTGATGCAGGCGGCAGCGGCCCGGACAGCCGCGGCTCTGACTTGGGAAAATTATCGCCAAGGCATCGTGCAAGTGGCACGAGAAGTGATGGAGCAAGGAGCGACGCCATGACCACGATCGCGGAGCCGCGGGTGAAATCCGCCGAGAATCTACCCCCGGCCGCGGGCGATACCGCGCGGACCATCGTTAACATCCGGCGGCTCATCTGGCTTTATCTCGCGCTCCTCATTCTCGAGGGCGCGCTTCGCAAATGGATCATCCCGCAGTTCTCCGCGCCGCTCCTCATCATCCGCGATCCAGTGGTTTGCCTGATTTATCTGCTCGCCCTGCGCGCGCGGCTTTTCCCCTTCAACACCTACATCATCACCCTCATCGTCATCGCAATTTTGTCGGCGGCGGCGGGGATTCTCGCCCTCTCGCAATACGCCGTGATGAAGACCGTCCTCCTGATCACGGCCTACGGTGTGCGCTCGGATTTCCTCCATTTGCCACTCATCTTCATCATCCCCGCGGTCATGGATCTCGAGGACGTGAAGCGCGTCGGCTGGTGGACGATCATGGGCATGGTGCCGATGGCGTTGCTCATGGCGGCGCAGTTTAGTGCTTCACCGGATTCGTTCATCAACAGCACCGCCGGTCTCGGCGAGGGCATGCAGCTCGGCGCTGGAGGCGGGAAAATTCGGCCGCCCGGTCCGTTCTCGTTCATTTCCGGTGCAGTTTATTATTTAAGCGCAGTCGCGGCCTTCATGCTCCACGCGATCCTCGCGCGTCTGCCCTACAAAAAGTGGCAGCTCGTTGCGGCCGCCGCGGCGCTTTTCGTCGGCATGGCCGTATCCGGCAGTCGCTCAACCGTGCTTGCGGTCGGCGTCGTCGTCGCCTCGCTCGCGTTGATCGTGATCATGCGCCCCTCGCTCGCCGGGAAAGTCGGACGTTACATTCTGATCGCGGCGGTGGTGCTTTGGCTGACCAGTTATTTGCCGCTCTTCCGCCAGGGACTCGGGATTCTCTCCGACCGTTTTGCGGAAGGCGCGGAATCGAGTGAGACGACGGTCGTGCATGGGCTCTTCTCGCGCGTGGCCGGTGGTTTCATCGAGGGCGCTCAGGTGGTCACGCGCGCGCCGCTTGGTGGATTCGGGCTCGGCGTCGGGACGAATGGCGGCGCGAATTTCCTCGTCGGTCACGCCGAGGTCCTCCTCGCGGAAAACGAATGGTCGCGCATCCTGCTCGAGAGCGGACCGATCCTCGGCCTGGCTTTTTTGCTTTGGCGCTGCGCGATCACTTACCGCATCGGGCGACTTGCCGTGCGTCAGCTCACCTACGGGAACACCCTCCCGCTTTTCCTTTTCAGCGCCGCCTTTTTCGTCCTCCTCGAAGGACCGTTTGGCCAGCCGACCAGTCTCGGTTTCGCGGTCGCGCTCGGGGGGCTATCCCTCGCGGCGCGTCGGCGCGAGGACGAGCTTGCCGAACCGCCCGAGGAGACGGATGAAGAACCGCCCGGGCCGCCGCGGCGGATCGGCCGGCGATCCGCTTATGCGGAGCGTTTGCACGGCGAGCTCCGCTCAAATTTCCCGCGCTCTCATGGTGCTCTTGATCGGTAACTACCCGGCCGATCAGCAGGAAAGCATGCAGCGTTTCGCCCGGATGATGCTCCGCGGCCTAACGAGTGCGGGCGTCCCGGCGGAATTGATCTGGCCAAAGCCATGGCTGGGCCGGATGCGGTTTGCCGGCGGTTTCGTCGCGAAATGGCTCGCTTACATCGACAAGTTTTTCTTCTTCCCGCGCCAACTGCGCGCGCGCCTCACGAGTGACGTGCGGCTCGTGCACATCTGCGATCATTCGAATGCGATGTATGCCGCGTGGGTCGGCGGGCGGCCGGTTGTGGTCAGTTGTCACGACCTGCTCGCGGTCCGCGGTGCGCTTGGCGAAGTCGAGGACACGCCCGCGTCGATTACCGGGAAAGTGCTCCAACGCTGGATCGTCGCCGGCCTGCGCCGCGCGACCTCGATCGCCTGCGCCTCGCGTGCGACCCTGCGCGATGCGGAGCGTTTAGTGCTTCAAAAAGACGGGGAACCGGAGCTGCTCCTGATCCATCACGGGATCAATCATCCTTACAAAAAGCAGCCGGAAGCGACCGCGCGCGCCCGGCTCGCAGGCCTTCCGCAGCTCAATCCGGCGCGGCCGTTTGTCCTCCACGTCGGCTCGAATTTGCGCATGAAAAACCGCGAAGGCGCGCTCCGGATTTTCGCGCTGACGAAGAACGACTGGAACGGCCAGCTCGTTTTCGCGGGACAAAAGCTGACGCCGGAATTGCGTTCGTTAGGCGAAGAACTGGGCGTGCTCGAGCGCGTGGTCGAGGTTGCGGGACCGGACAACGATCTCCTCGAAGCGCTCTACAGTTGCGCGCTGGCGCTGCTTTATCCGTCGCGTTTTGAGGGTTTCGGCTGGCCGATCATCGAGGCGCAGGCCTGTGGTTGCCCGGTGCTCTGTGCCGATCGCGAACCGATGTCGGAGGTCGGTGGCGAGGCCGCGATCACCCACGAAGTCGATGATGAAGTTGGTTTCGCGCGCGCCGTTCTACAGCTGACCGATCCGGCGGAACGGGCGCGCTGGAGTGCGCGCAGCCTGGAAAATGTGCAACGCTTCGCCGCCGAAGACATGATCGCGAAATACGTCGAGCTCTATCGCCGCCTCGGAGTGGCCGCCTGACGATGTGCGGAATAGCCGCTATTTTCAGTGCCATCGGTTCCGCCGCGCCGCTTGATCTCGCGTTGATCGCGCATCGCGGACCGGACGCGAGCGGCGAGTGGTCGTCGCCGGACGGTTGCTTTTGGTTAGGCAACACGCGCCTCGCGATTCTCGATCCTTCGCCGACCGGCGCACAGCCGATGATTGATCCCGCGACTGGCAACGTTCTCGTGATCAACGCCGAGATTTACAATCATCGCGCGCTCCGCGCGGAAATGCCGGACGTGGAATGGCGGGGAACGAGCGACACGGAAACGGTGCTCCAAGGTTACGCGCACTGGGGGTGCGAGCTTCTCGTTAGGCTAAAAGGGATGTTTGCCCTCGCGGTTTACGATCGCGCGCGGAAGGAATTGTTTGTCGCGCGCGACCGACTTGGGATTAAGCCGCTTTACTACGCAGCGGATGCGAACGGCATTCGGTTCGGCTCGGAGACGCGGCTGCTCGCGGATAAAACCGAGATCACCCCGACGGCGGTCGCGGCCTATCTCGAATGGGGTTCGTGCCCCGAGCAGCGCCTGCTTTTCGCCGGCGTCGAAGCGTTGCCGGCTGGTCATGCCATGATCGTTAGGCGCGACGGCACGTGCGAGCAATGGCGCTGGTGGCCGGCGCAAAAAAGTTTTAGGTCACCCGCGATTTCCGCGCCGCAAAAGATCCGCGCGCTCCTCGAGACGGCGGTCGAGGAACACCTGCTTTCTGATGTGCCCGTGGCCACTTTCCTCAGTGGCGGCATCGACTCCTCAATCATCACCGCGCTCGCGGCGCAAAAGCTCGAGCGCAAACTGGAGACCTTTTCCGTTGGCTTCGAAGTCGCAGAATTCGACGAAACGCCGATCGCGCTGGAAGTGGCGCAACGCTGCGGGACGCAGCATGAGCGCCTGCAGCTTTCGGAAGGGGAAGTGATCGAGTCCGTGACCGAAGCGGTCGCGCGTCTCGATCTGCCGTCGGTCGATGCAATCAACACCTACATCGTCTCGCGCGCGGTCGCGCGGCGGGGAGTAAAAGTCGCCCTTTCCGGCCTCGGCGGGGACGAACTTTTCGGCGGCTATCCGAGTTTTCGGGACGTGCCGCGCCTGCACTGGCTCGCGCGACTACCGCGCAATCTCCGCCAGATGATCGGCGGCGCGCGCCTCGCGGATTTGCCTAACGACGCCGGCGTCGTCGAACTCGCGCAATGGCGCCGCCGCTTTTTTACCGACGCGATGTTGCGCGCGGCCGGTTTACCTAACGAATCCATGCCCCTGCCGGAACCGGTCGAGTTGCCGGACGCTTTTGCGCGAATCAGCTGGGCGGAATTGACCGGCTACATGCGCCGAATGCTCCTGCGCGATTCCGACCAGATGAGTATGGCCGTCTCGCTCGAGCTGCGCGTGCCCTTTCTCGATCACGAGCTGGTCGAGTACTCGCTCGGCCTGCCCGCGGCGGAGAAGCGGCGTTATCCGGGCACCAAAGGTTTGCTCGTCGAAGCCTGCCGCGATTTGCTCCCGCCCGCGGTCTATCAACGGCCGAAGCGCGGGTTCTCCTTGCCGATGCGGAAGTGGATGACCGGACCGCTTGCCGGATTCGTCGACGAAGGCTTGCGCGAAGTCGTCACGCGCGAACTGTTGCCGGAAAATTTCGTCGCCCAAGCTCGGGCCGACTTCCATGCCGGACGGCTGCATTGGACGCGCCCTTGGAGCATGGTCGTGCTCGGACATTTCGTCAGGCAACGCGAGACTGTTGCAGCCGGGGGCGGCGACCCCAGCAGCGTCGTGCGCGCGAGCAGGCCGGGGTCACCACCCCCGCCTACAAAACGAAAATTCTGCGCTGCATTCGTTCGCTTAATCCGGCGCATGGCGGGCCGCTCGAGTCGGTCACGCAGTCGACGCTCGTCCTGCAGCGGCGCGGTCACGAAATCGAGATCGCCTCGCTCGACGCGCCCGGTGCGCATGAGTTTCCCGCGATCGCGCACGCGCTCGGGCCGGTTCGCGGCAGCTACGGTTATAGCGCGCGCTACGTTCCGTGGCTGAAGGAAAACCGCGCGCGCTTCGACGCGGTTGTGGTGCACGGCATTTGGCAATACCCGAGTTTTGGTGTCTGGCGCGCGCTCCACGGGACACCAACGCCGTATTTCGTTTTCCCGCACGGCATGCTCGATCCGTGGTTCAAGCGCACCTATCCGCGGAAGCACGTGAAGAAAATGTTCTACTGGCCCTGGGGCGAATATCGCGTCCTGCGCGACGCCGCGGCGGTGCTTTTCACCTCGGAGGAAGAG
>JBPCRH010000184.1:0-2848 GCA_050997075.1 Chthoniobacterales bacterium | reverse complement strand
CGCCGAATGGGGCTCGGCGCTTCTCTGGCGCTGGGAATTTCGCAACGCGATGGTTGGTTATATCCGCCGCGGGTCGCTCACCGCCACGGTGGCTGGCCAACTTTGCGGCAAGGCTCAGGCCACATTGTCTGGAAGAGAGTTCAGCTCCTCGCCTCAGGCGGTTTTCGAGCTCGTCAGCAAATCTTCCTGCACCGCCTACGACTGCGAATTTGTCGCAGTGGCGCGCGAGCAGGGAGTGCCGCTGGTGACGATGGATAAACAAGTGCTCCGCGAATTTCCTCATCTCGCGACCTCGCTGCCCGATTTTCTCGCTCATTAGGCGCGGCGCCGATTGGACGGCAGCGACGCGGCGCGTTACGCTGCGCGTCGATTTCCGATGCCGCAGTTTTCTTATCGCGCACGTAATGCGCAGGGCGCCCTCGTCGAGGGCGTGCTCAACGTCGCCGACCGCTCCGTCGCCATCCGCCAGATCGAGCAGCAGCAGTGCGTCCCGATTCGGATCGAAGCGATCGCGACCGGGCCGCAAGTGGTCGAAGGAAAAGTCGCCGCCACGCCCGCGGCGCCGACGCAAAACCTGAAGATTCCGCACAGTCAGTTGCTCGTTTTCACGGAACAGCTTGGCCATTTGCTCCAAGCCGGGATGACGCTCGACGAAAGCCTCGGCGTGCTCGAGAAGCGCCTGAAGCAACCGCGCGTGCAGCAGATGACCCACGCGCTGCATCAGGCGCTCGTCGATGGCCGCAGCTTCTCCCAGGCGCTGCGCGATTTCCCGCGGATCTTTTCGCCGCTCTACATCAACATGGTCGGCGCGGGCGAAGCGAGCGGATCACTCCCGGAGATTTTGACCCGCGTGGTCGGGCATTTGATGCAGGAAAAAAACCTGCGCGATCGCGTGCAGCAGGCGTTGATTTACCCGGCCTTCCTCGCCTTCGCCGGCTCGGCGCTGATCATTATTTTCATCACTTTCATGGTGCCGCAGTTGACCGGTTTCATGTCGCAAACCGGCGGCGTCTTGCCTCTGCCGACGCGGATTTTACTCGAGGTAAATCACCTCATCGTCGGCTACTGGTGGCTCTTCATTCTCGTTGTCGTCGCGGCCTCGGCGGGCTTCCGCGCGTTTGTGCGCGGCGAAGAAGGCCGCCTCACCTGGGACCGCGCGCGTCTCCACATCCCGGGCTACGGACGGATCAAGCAGCATCAGTATTACGCGCAGTTTTCGCGCACGCTCGGCACCCTGATGGAAAACGGGATTCCGCTCCTGAGAGCGCTTGATCTCGTGACCGAGATCGCGGCGAACAAATATCTCGAGAAAAAATTACGCGACGTTCGGCGCGCGGTGATCGATGGGGCGAATCTCTCGAGCGCGCTCGCGGCGGAGAAGTTATTTCCCGAGCTCTTCACCGACATGATGGCGGTGGGTGAGCAGACCGGACATTTCGCAAAGACGATGCAAACAATCGCGGATGTCTACGAGCGCGAACTCGATCGCACGGTCCAGATCATCTCGGCGTTGATCCCGCCGGTGATCATTGTTTTCATCGCGATCATCGTCGGCTTCGTGGTTTACAGCATCCTCTCGGCGGTCTTCGAGATGACGCATAGTTTGCAGTTCCGCCCTCACTAAGGTAGCCTCGGCGCCGATGTTTCTTCGCGCCGGCGCGTTCGCCCTTTTCGCATTCGCTCTGCCCCTCGCCCGCGGCCAGAACGCGACCCAAAATGACGATGGCGATTGGGAAAAGCCGGGCGTTTCCGCGGCGGCCGCGCCGGACAGCGCCTGGCTCGATCTACGCCAGATCGAATCTTCCCACGCGACCACGCAGCCGGCGCCGTCCTGGGTGGAATCGGTCTCCTTCGCGACCGCGCGGACGAAGCCGGAAGCGCCCGCGCGGAGCACCTTTCGCATCCGGATTGTCCGGCCGAACGACGACTGCCAGATCCTCCTCTTCCGCCTCTTCTTCGAAGACAAGCCGAAGGAACAACCGGAGCTGATCGCCTGGGACGAATCGGGCTCGCAGGTGCTGCACTCGGGTTCGTTAGGCGAAGGCACCGGCCTGCCCACTTCGGTGAGCACGATCGTGCCGATGATCGGCGTGACCGCGATCGATCTCGAAGTGCCGGGCGACGGCAGCTCGGTGCGCGGCGCTTATCTCGACTGGATGAAGACGACTACGGTGATGCACCCGATTCACGCCGAACACCGCGAGCTTATGCCGGGGCAATTCGAGACCGCGTCGCCGCTCCGGCCGCAGGAAAAGGATGCGGAGCTTTTCGGCACCGTGACCGCGCCGCTCGCAAACGGCCGCGTGCCGCTCGGGCCGACGGTGCAGGAGAGCGCTTCCTTTCAGTTCGAGCTCGAGACGCGGCCGCTCGTCGCGCTTCTCTCCTTCGAACTCGCGAGCCCGGAGATCGACGCCGCCCCGGAGATTTATGTGAACGGCACCGACCTCGGCGTGGTCTCCCTCGTATTACCCGACCTGGCCGACCCGGGTTACCGCGGCCTCTCCCGTTCGCTCCTCGACGACATGAAATTTCAATATACCGGCTGGCTCCGCGCGCAGGTGACGGTGCCGGGCTCCGTCTTGAAGGCGGGGTCGAATAATGTGATCGTCATGGCAGCCGCGGGTACGCCGCGTTCCTCCCTCCGCGCGGCACAGATCCAGCTAAAATATCTTTGGGATAAATCGGATTACCTGCTCCTGCCGGTGAAATAATTTCGTCTCTCTTTTATGCGCAAGAATCAAAGCGGTTTCACTCTCCTCGAGATCATGCTTGTGGTGACGATCATCGCCCTGCTCCTCGGCACGGCGATTTACAAACTCTCGGGCAACGTCGAATACGCGCGGCACAA
>JBPCRH010000168.1:0-3212 GCA_050997075.1 Chthoniobacterales bacterium | reverse complement strand
CGTAAAGCACGCTGCGCAGGATCCGCGCGACCGCGAGCATGCCGATCAAGCCGATCGTTAGGCCGAGGGCGAGCAGGCGCGCGCCCTGGCTCAGCATCATGGTCGCGATCTGATGGCGGCGCGCTCCGAGCGCGAGGCGGACGCCAATCTCGCGCGTGCGCCGCTGCCCGTTGTAAGCCATCACGCCATAGATGCCGACGACTGCGAGCAGGAGCGCGAGCCCGGAGAAAACCGCGAGCAGAAATGTCATCAGCCGCGGCGTGGCCCACGTGTCGGCAACGCGTTCCTGCATGCTCCGAAATTCAAAAACTGGCTGGCTTGGATCGATCGAGGCGACGATCTGGCGGAGCGATTTCTCAAGACCTTCCTGGCCTAACGACGTCCGGAGAAGAAGCACAAGGGCCGTGCTCGGGACCTGCCGCTGCGGCAGGTAAGCCTGCGGGAGCGGCGTTTCCTCCTCGAAACCGTAAACCTTCAGGTGCGGAACGAGGCCGACGATCGTGCGCATTTTCCGGCCCTTTTCGTCCGTCTGCATCCGGACGCGTTTCCCGAGCGGGTCCTGGCCAGGGAAATAGCGATTGGCGAAAAGCTGATCGACGATGAGGACCGGTGGTGCGTTGACGTCGTCCTGCGGAGTGAAAGCGCGACCGCGTAAAATAGGCGTGACGATGGTTTTGAAATACTCGCCCTCGATCACATCCATCTCGAAGGAGGGGAGCTGCCCGGGCGGCGGCTCGGCCATGCCTTCGGGGAGGAAACCAGTTTGCCAGCCGGTCATGAGCGGCGGGTTGGTCGCGATCGCAGCCTGCTGTACTCCAGGGAGCGCGCGCACTTTGTCGAGCACCGCAGTCGTGAAGATGACTGACTTCTGGTCCTTATACGCGGCGTCTGGCAGCTCGACTCGCGCGGTGAGCAGATGCTGCGCTTCGTAGCCTAACGAGATCGAAGTCGCCTTCCGGAAACTCTGGAAGACGAGCGCGGCGGCGCTGAGCAGGATAAGAGTGAGCGCGACTTCGCCGATGATGAGGAGCTCGCGGGAACGACGTGTGGCCGGCGCATCGGAGGCGCCGTGGGCGCCGGCTTTGAGCGCCATCTGTGCGTTGGCGCGGGAAGCAGTCCAGGCGGGCCAGAGCCCGAAAAGGACGCTCGTGCCGACGGCGAGTGCGCCGGTGAAAAGCAAGACCCAGCCGTCGAGCCGCGTTTCCGCGAAGCGTTTCGAATCCTGCGGAGAAAGCGCCACGAGCAGGTCGCGCCCCCAGGCCGCGAAACAAAGTCCGAGCAAGCCGCCCGCGACCGCGAGAACGAGACTTTCGATGAGCAGTTGCCTAACGATCTGCCAGCGGCTCGCGCCGATCGCGATGCGGATGGCAAACTCGCGCGAGCGGGCCGCGCCACGCGCGGCGAGAAGATTGGCGAGATTCGCGCAGCCAATGAGCAGCACGACCGCGACCGCGCCGAGGAGCAGGCGCAAACTTTGCCGGTACTCGCCGACCTGATTCTCGAGCAGCTCGGTCACCTTCACGCCGACTTTGCTGTTTGAATCCGGATAAGCTTTTTCGAGCCGGGCCGCGATCGCGCTCAGGTCGGCATGCGCCTGGTCCGGAGTGACGCCATCTTTCAAACGTCCCCAACCGAAGAGCCCGGGATGGTTGTCGCGCGTCTGCCAGCTCGTCGCGACCGAGCGGCGCATGAGCGGGAACCAAACCTCGACCGTGCGCGGCGAAAACATCTCCGGCGGCATGACCCCGACGACGGTGTAAAGCTCGCTCGCGAAGTTGAGCGAGCGCCCGAGGATCTTCGGATCGCGCGCAAAGACGCGCTGCCAAAGTTGATCGCTGATCACGGCGAGCGCGGGCCCGCCGGTGCGATCTTCCTGCTCGGTGAAGAAGCGGCCGAGCTGCGGCTTCAATCCTACGACCTGGAAGAAATTTGCGGTCACGATTGCGCCGGAGATTTGCTCGGGCACGCGGCCTTCGACCCCGCTCAGGTTATAAGAATTGCGCTGCGAGATCGCGAGCTGTGCGAAGCTGTGATTGTCCTTCCGCCAGTCGAGGTAATCGGGAAACGAAATCGAGATCGATGGCTGGTTCGCGTCGGTCTCGTTCATGATCATGATCCGGTCCGGCTGCGGATACGGGAGCGGCCGGAGGAGCACGGCGTTGATCACCGAAAAGATCGCGCTGTTCGCGCCGCTCCCGGGCGCGAGCGTGAGGACGGCGACGATGGTGAAGCCAGGCGACTTAGCGAGCTGGCGGATGGCGAGGCGGAGGTTAGCGAGCATCGTAACTCAGGCGTCCCGCCTGATCCGTAGCGCGGGCGTCTCGCCCGCAGGTTAGTGGCAGCGTGCAGGCGAGACGCCAGCGCGACAGGACAGCCGAGACGGCTGTGTTACTCATACCGGAGCGCCTCCATCGGATCGACTTTGGTGGCACGGCGCGCCGGGATGTAGCTGGCGCAGAAAGCGGCTACGCCTAACAATGCGACGACGCTCGCGTAGGTGACGACATCGTTCGCACCGACCCCGTAGAGCAGGCTGGCGAGCAGACGAGTGCCGGCGAAAGCCGCGAGCAATCCGACCCCGACCCCGATCGCGACGACGCTGAGGCTTTGCCGCAAAACGAGCGCGAGCATGTCGCCGCGCTGCGCGCCGAGCGCCATGCGAATGCCGATCTCGCGCGTCCGTTGCACCACGCTGTAGGCTATGACGCCGTAAATCCCAATCGCCGCGAGGAGCACGGCGAGCCCGGCGAAGATCGCGAGCAGAAGCATGTTGAAGCGCGGCTGCGCGAGCTGGGTCGCGAGGAAGCTGCTCATCGGCTTGAGCGGCGGGACGAAAAGATCTTTATCGACGCTTTGAATCGCGCTCCGCGCCGCGGAATCGAGGCCGCTCAGGTGCGGCGTCGCGAGCCGGAGAACGAGGTCGAGACTACGGCCAGGGTATTGCGCCAAGGAAGAGTAAAACTCCGGCCCCGCCTCGGTGTTCAAGGCTTCATGCCGCGAATTGCCGACTACGCCGATGATCTCAACTGCACGCGCCTGGCCGTCGGGGCGATCGAGAAGTAGTTGTCGACCGACGGGATCGCGCTGGGGGAAGAAGTGGCGCGCGAAAGCCTCGTTGATCATGACGACGAGCTTTGAATTTGCGTTGTCGTTAGGCGTGAAGACCCTTCCGCGAAGGAGCGGGATTTTCATGGTGTAGAAATAATTCGGCG
>JBPCRH010000104.1:0-3543 GCA_050997075.1 Chthoniobacterales bacterium | reverse complement strand
CTACATGCACGCCGGGCCGGAGATCGGCGTGGCCGCGACCAAATCGTTCACTTCCCAGGTCGTGATCCTGAACCTGATCGCCTTATTGTTAGGCCGGATGCGGCATCTCTCCACTTCCGAAGGCACGCGCCTGATCGAGGCGCTCGAGTCGCTCCCGGAAAAAATCGAGGAAGTCCTCAAGCTCAGCAGCAGCATCAAGGAGATCGCCATGAAATATGCGGAGGCGACTGGGATGCTCTTTTTTGGGCGGCAGTTGAATTTCCCGATCGCGCTGGAAGCGGCGCTGAAGGTAAAAGAGATCACTTACCTCTACGCCGAAGGCCACCCCAGCGCGGAACTAAAACACGGCATCATCGCCCTCGTGAAACCGGAGTTGCCCTCGGTTTTCATCGCGCCGGACGACGCGGTTTTCTCGAAAAACGTGAACAACATCGAGCAGGTGCGCGCGCGCAAAGGACCGATCATCGCGGTCACGACCGCGAGCGGCGCGGCCAAGCTCAAAGGCATCGTCGACGATGTGATTACGGTGCCAGACGTGCATGATGTGGCGATGCCAGTGCTGACGGCGATTCCGCTCCAGCTTTTCGCCTACCATCTCGCGGTCGTGCTCGGGCGCGACGTCGATAAGCCGCGCAATCTCGCGAAGAGCGTGACTGTGGAATAGCCACCGTCTCGCGAAGAGCGTGACCGTGGAATAGCCGTTCGTCATCCCGAGCGCAGCGCAGCGAAGTCGAGGGATCCCGTGGAGTTGCCGTGAAGATTTCGCGGCGAGGGCGATACGCAGCGCGCGGCCCGCGGAAGAAGGACCGGATTTTACAGGATGCAGAGCTCAGAGCACTTCCGGTCGCAGCTTCCTCAATCCTGGAAATCCTGTCATCTCCTGTAGCCAAGGAAATCAAACGGCTGAGAAGCACCAGAGTTTCGCAAGCGTGCGCGATGCCTTCCCAGAAACGCTCCGGGATCCCTCGACTGCGCTGCGCTTCGCTCGGGATGACTGACCGGTTTACGTCCTCGACTGGCCGGTTTACGTCCTCAACTGCGTCGGCCGGCGAACAAGCGGTAAACGAGCAGGAGCAGAAACGCGCCCACAACCGATTCGATGAAACCGACCGGATCACCCGCGTGATACCAGCCGAGCGCCCGCCCGAGATAACCGGCGACGAAGGCACCCGCGATGCCGAGAAGCATGGTGATGATGCAGCCGCCGGGATCCTTCCCGGGCATGAGCAGTTTTGCGACCGCTCCAGCGAGGAGGCCGATGATAAGAGTGCCGAGGAGTGCGATCATAAGCTTTTAGTTACCGGACGATTCGTAAATCACAACGCTGATGGACCTAAAAAGCCCGCGCGCGAAATCCCCTTAAACTCCCTCGGCGATCAGATTTCTTGGAGGGTTGGGTTTGCGCGGCACCCGCCACGATCGACCGGTGTGCGCACGATTTTCCTCGCCACGTTTGCGAACCGGGCGCGAGCGATAAACATAGGGCTTCGCGCATGAAGCTTTCATCCAACTTCGAAGAGGCCCTCATCTACGCGACCCGCGTGCACGGCGCGCAGTTGCGTAAGAAAACGCAGGTCCCGTACATCGGCCATCTCCTCGGCGTGGCCGCGATCGCGATGGAATACGGCGCGGACGAGACCGAGACGATCGGGGCGCTGCTGCACGACGCGGTCGAGGACGGCGGCGGCGCGGAACGCCAGCGTGGGATCGAGAAGCGCTTCGGGAAGGAGGTCGGCCAGATCGTCGCCAGTTGCACGGATAGCGATGAAACGCCGAAGCCACCGTGGCGGGAGCGCAAAGAAAAATATATCGCGCATCTCGCGACCGCTTCGACTTCGACCCGGCTCGTTTCAGCTTCCGACAAACTCCACAACTGCCGCGCGATCGTGCACAACTTCCGCGAAGTCGGCGACGAAGTCTGGACGCGTTTCAAAGCCGGGAAAGAAGGTTGCCTTTGGTATTACCGGGCGCTCGTGACCGCTTTCCGCGCCCACGGTCCGAGCGAATTGATCAACGAACTCGATCGTGTCGTGACCGAAATGGAAACACTTGCCCGCCACTAACGCGGCTGTTCATTACCCATTCTTATGTTACCTCTCCGCATGTCCTTCAAACGCTCTTTGCTCACACTTTCGCTCATCGCTTCCGCCGCTCTCGGCGCGATCGCGAGTCCGCTCTTTCAATCCGCGGGCGAGATCCCGATCGGCGGAGAAGGCGGCTGGGACATTCTCAGCGTCGACGAAGCGGCGCGCCGTCTTTACCTCTCGCACTCGACGAAAGTCATCGTGGTCGACATCGACGCGCAAAAAGTTGTCGGCGAAATCGCTGACACTCCGGGCGTCCACGCGTTCCTCGCGGTGCCGGCTTTGGGGCGCGGTTTTTCTTCCAACGGCAAGGAGAACAAAGCCAGCGTCGTCGACCTAAAAACGCTCAAGACCACGGCCAGGATCGAGACCGGCGAGGGCCCCGACGCGATGGCTTACGACGAGGCGCGCGGCGAGCTTTACGTCTTCAACCATAAGGGCGGAACCGCGACGGTAATCGATGCGAAGAGCGCAAAAGTGGTCGCGACGATTCTGTTAGGCGGCAGCCCGGAATTCGGCGTGGCCGATAGCGCGGCCGGCCGGGTTTACTGCAACATCGAGGATAAAAGCGAGGTCGTCGCGATCGACACCGCAAAGCACGAAGTGGTCAACCGCTGGCCGCTCGCACCCGGCCAGGAACCGAGCGGCATCGCGCTCGACGCCGCGCATCACCGGCTTTTCTCCACCTGCAATAATAAGCTCATGACCATGCTCGACACGGAGTCGGGCAAGGTCGTCGGCTCGGTCCCGATCGGTGAGCATGTCGATGGCTGCGCTTTCGACGACGCGATGCAACTGGCGTTTGCCTCCTGCGGCGAGGGGTTGGTCACGATCGCGAAAGAGGAAGCACCGGACCGGCTGACGGTCGCGCAAACCCTCAAGACCGAGCGCGGCGCGCGCACGATTGCGCTCGACCCGAAGACGCATCGCATCTTCCTGCCGACGGCCCAGTTCGAAGACGCGCCGAGTCCGTCGCCCGGCGTTTCGCCGATGCGGCCGAAGTCGGTGCAGCGCGAGTTGGCCAACCGGCACGCTGGCCACGTCACTCGCGGCCTTCCGGGAACGTTTAAGCTCCTCGTTTACGGTCCCGCAAAATCATAATTCGCTCGGTGAGGCGTCCGCGCCGGCGGGGCGGGAACGTTTTCGGGTGATTGTCGGCGTCGCGCTTCTCGCGACGTTGCTGTTCCTCTTCCTGCGCATCTTCGCGCGCGAGCTGAATCACGATGAGGAGCAATTCATCGCGCCTCCGGCTTTACTGCTGCGGGCGGGACTTTTTCCCTATCGCGACTACGCCTGCTTTCACACGCCGGATCTCACTCTTGTCCTGGCGGCGCTCTACGCCCGCACGGCGCACCTGCTGCTCGCGGCGCGCGCTTTTAACGGCGTCTGCGCGGCGCTCCTTCTCGGGCTGATTTTCGTCGTCACGCTACGGCGTTTTCGTCCGCTCTTGGAGAAGCGC
>JBPCRH010000066.1:0-5558 GCA_050997075.1 Chthoniobacterales bacterium | reverse complement strand
GCGCTTCTCGCCTGCTACCTCCCGGCTCGCCGGGCGATGCGGGTCAGCCCGATGACCGCGCTGCGCACGGAGTAGCTGCACCGCGCGCCGTTGTAGACGCCTCGCTCTCCGAGGCGCGGGTGTGCGGCTGCCAGCCGGGTGGCGCATTCTGTGAATGCGGACCCGACGCCCGCGTTTCGCAGAGCGAAACGTCTACAACGCCGCGCGATCGCTGATGACCCGGCCGTCGCGCATCTCGATCAAGCGCCCGGCCGCCGCTGCGACTTCCGCACTGTGGGTCACGAGAATAAGCGTCGTGAGGCGGTCCTGCGCGATTTCTCTCAGCAAACCGAGCACGCGCTCGGCCGAGGCGGTGTCGAGATTTCCCGTCGGCTCGTCCGCGATGAGAAGCGACGGGCGATGCACGAGGGCTCGCGCGATCGCGGTTCGCTGCTGTTCGCCACCACTCAGTTGATGGACGAAATGCCCGGCACGATTCGTTAGGCCGACGCGCTCCAGGAGCTCGTCCGCACGCGCGTCGCACTCCGCCAGCGGCACGCCTTGGAGGAGGAGCGGCAGGGTCACGTTTTCGCGCACGTTCATCGTCGGGAGGAGATTGAAGAACTGGAAGACGAGCCCGAGCTGGCGCCGGCGATAGTTCGTGAGGGCGGCATCGTCGGCGGTGGTCAGGTTCAAGCCGTCGACCGTGATCTCGCCCGCGGTCGGGCGATCGAGTCCGGCGATGAGATGGAGCATCGTGCTTTTCCCACAACCGCTCGGGCCGACCACAGCGACGAATTCGTTAGGCAGAATTGCGAGCGACACCCCATCAAGGGCGTGGACGGAACGTTCGCCGGCTTCGTAATAGCGGGTAACTTTCTCGAGCGAAATCATGCCGGCGTCCGCTCCTTCACCCACCGCCGCGGAGCGCGCAAGGCCGCCGCTCGATTTCCGCATCGTCGACGAGACGGCGGATTACCTCGTGGTCGACAAGCCGCCCTTCCTCCTCATCCACCCGAGCAAGCCGGACGGGCCGCCGACGCTCTGGGCGGCGTTGCGCGAGCTGCTCGCCTTTGAGCTCGTAAACGGCGGGCAGGTCTCGATCGTGAATCGACTCGACCGCGAAACCAGCGGGCTCGTCCTCGTCGCGAAAAATGCGGCGACGGCGCGGCGCTTTGGTCTGGCGATGGAACGGCGGCGCATCGCCAAGGAGTATCTCGCGCTCGTCAACGGCTGGCCGGAATGGGAAACGAACACAGTGAACGCGCCGCTTCTCCGGCAGGGCGAGCGCACGCCGTCTGCAATCTGGCTGAAGCAGGCGATTCACCCGGAGGGGTTGCCCGCCGTGACGCAGTTCCGCGTCGAAGAGCGATTCGTTAGGCTGAGTGCGACCGGGGAGAAATTTGCGATTGTGCGCGCGCTTCCAGTGACCGGGCGCACCCATCAGATCCGGGTCCATCTCGCGCACCTCGGGCACCCGCTGGTCGGCGACAAAATCTACGGGCCTAACGAAAAGCTCTACCTGCGCTTCATCGAGACCGGCTGGACCGACGAGCTGGCGGAGCAACTTTTACTGCCTCGCCACGCGCTCCATTCCGCGCGCCTCACGATCGACGATCTCGATTGGCAGAGCCCGCTCCCGGACGACCTGCAATCCTGGCGGTGCGGTTAGAACGCACGACCGGTAGACGCTTCGCTCTGCGAAGCGCGGCTATCGGCGTCGTCGGCAAGGGAAAATCTGCGAACTTCGCCGCCCTCGCGCCTCCCAGAGGGAGGCGTCTACAATCGCAAGCGGCCTACTTCGCGGTGACCTTTAACCCCTCGATCCGAATCCGGATTCCGCCACCCATCTTGTGATCGGTCGCAAGAGTGAGGCCGCCGCTTTTCTGGTAATCTTCCCAAGTCCCGCTCATCCCCTTCTCGCCTTTCGGGAGGTAATCCCAGTAGGTCACAAGCTGGCTCTGCGGGTCGACATAGAGTCGGTATTGATCGCTCGGGGTCAGGCCGACCTGCACGAAACTCAGCTTCAGGACCTCGCATTTTTTGCCGTTCATCTCTTTTGTCCCCTCGGCTTCCGTCGTCACGCCTTTGTCCTGTAGTTTGAGCGGCGCGAGCAGCCAGTAGGAATCGTTCACCCAGCGGGCATACGCGGCTTTTTCGTCTTTGGAGGTTCCGGGATTCGCGAGGTCGACTTTTACCTCCTTGCCCTTCCATTTTATTTCGTCGGTGCCCGCGGCGACGTCCCAGTGATGCTCCGCTTTCGCCACCTGCTTGCCCTCTTTCTCGACCACAAAGGCGAAGTCGATCGTTTGCACGTGGCCCCAATTTTCACTCCCACTCGCCTTCGCGACCTCCTGCGCCAACGACGTCGCGTCGGCTCCAGACGCGCTTGGCAGGAGGAAACTAAGAACCAGGGCAAGGAACGCGGAGCAGAGCACTTTCTTCATCGCGCACCATCCCGGCGCGAGGGCTTGATTGCAATTATGGAAACTCGAAATATCCTTCGGTCTTCATGAGACTTTCCCGTTGGCAGACCCTCGGTTTCATCGCTCTTTCGCTCTGCGCGGCCACCGTTCTGCGCGCAGGCGAGACGGATGCGAAAAGCGCGCAAACCGACGCGACCGCGCGCGAGGGCGTGTTTGCGCCGCACTTCGAGTTTTCCGCCGAGAGCGCCTACCTCCTCTCGGTTGCGGGCAACCCGAACAACTACGAGATCGGCGCGCAGTTTCTCACCGGCCGGCTGCGCTGGGGCGTGAACGACAACGACGAGAGTTTCTTCCGCGGCTACAACCAGGTTTACGGCCTCGCTCTGGTCGAGCCGATCTTTCGCGGCCCGGAAAATTTGTATTACGGCATCTCCCTGGGCCTGCGTCACGTTTTCGTCCGGCCGAATTCACGGCTCCAGTTTTATACTTCCGCCGGGGTCGGTCTCGGCTGGATCGATAGCACGGATCAATTTCGGCAGGGACAGGGACAGGATTTCACCTTCAACATTCTCAGCGCCGGCGGGCTCGAGTATCGAATCAACGATCGCTTCAAAGTGGAGGCGGGCGTTCTCTACCAACATCTCTCAAACGCCGGGCAGACCGATCCGAACCCGAGCCTGAACCTGTTCGGCCCGCAGGTCGGCGCGACGTTTTCGTTCTAGCGCAGCTCCTTTAATCCTGCACTTCCACTTGCACCTGCACTCTCTTCGTTCAGCCGGTGTAAGTGGAAGTGCAGGTGCAAGCTCAAAGTCCGGGGAATGAGCGCGCCTAACGAAAACGTCCTCGTCGTCCGGCGGGAACTCTTTGATGAGCTCGGGAGTTTTCATGGGCTCTGCTTCGAGCTGCAGCGTTACCTCGATCGCTTCCTTGCCCGGGGCAGTAACCATTTTCTTTCCCGTTCCGTGGCCGAAAACGATCCGACCCACAAGCAAATCATCCCCTACGCGCTCCTCGCCTGTGGCGATCGTGTCCTCCATTACGTCCGCGGGAAAAAAGCGGGCGAACAACGCCTCGTCGCGAAAGGGTCGATCGGCATTGGCGGCCACCTGAACGACGAGGACGAATCGCTCTTCGCCTGGGACGAGGCGGCCTATCGCGCCGGAGTCGAACGCGAGGTGAATGAAGAGGTCGCGATCGAGACCACCTTCGAGGACAAGATCGTCGCGCTTCTGAACGACGACACGACCGAAGTCGGTCGCGTGCATCTCGGGATCGTCCACGTTTTCCGCCTCGCCGAGCCAAAGGTGCAAAAGCGCGAAGCGATGATCACGAACCTCGGTTTCCTGGCCAAGGCCGAGCTCCAGGAGCGCCGGGAAAATCTCGAGACCTGGTCGCAAATCTGCGTCGACCAGCTCGACCGTTTGCTCGCCCCGTAAAGCTGCGCTCTCCGCGCCGAACACTTTCTTCGGCCCTGTAGACGCTTCGCTCTGCGAAGCGCGGGTGTCAGCATCGCCGGCAGGCAAATCTGCGAATGTCGCCTGCCCACGCGCCACCCAAAGGGAGGCGTCTACAGCGTCGCCGCGCAGCTCCAAAGCGTCGGATCAAGCTCCGCACGCGCGCGATCAGCGAGCGCGTCCGCGGCATTTTGCTGCCGCAAAATGGCGAGCACGGTTGAGCCCGAACCGGAGAGCAACGCCGCTTCCACTTCCGGTTGCGCGCGCAGCCACTCCTTCATCTGCGCGAGGAAAACGTATTTCTCGAAGACGGGCCGCTCGAGGTCGTTCACGATCGTGAACTCGCCTAACGACTGCGGCGCGTAGCGGATTCCCGGCAGCTCTCGCGAATCGCGCCAGCGGCCATACGCCCATGGCGTCGGCACACCAAACTCCGGCTTGAGCAGCAGCAGCGGCCACGCTGGCAACGCCGCAACCGGCTCGACGATCTCGCCTCGCCCGCGACAAATCGCGGCGCTGCGCGCGAGAAAGAACGGAACGTCCGAGCCGATCTCCGCCGCGAGTTTCGTGAGGCGCTCTGGCGGCAGCGAGTTCCCGTGCAGCTCGTTCAGACCGAGGAGCGTGCTCGCGGCATCGCTACTGCCCCCGCCGAGCCCGGCACCGTGCGGGATTTTTTTGCGCAGCGCGATCCGCCCCCCCGGCTCCGCTTTGATCTCCGCGAAAAAACTCCGCGCCGCGCGCAGCACAAGGTTGTCGTCGCCGCTCGGCAGGCTTGCGTCGTCGCACGTAAATGTCAGCCGCTCGGCGCGCTCGAGGGTGAGCTCGTCGCCTAACGAGATCGGCGCCATCAGCGTCTCGATTTCGTGGAAGCCATCATCCCGCCGGCGGAGGATGCGGAAATTCAAATTGATCTTCGCGGGCGCGACAAGCTGCATAGGTTGCGCATGTTTGAGCCACAGAGAGACCCAGATCAAACACAGATGCGGGATGCTGCTGCCTTCATCGGTGAAAATCTGTGTTCATCTGTGGCCAAAAAAATGACCGCTCCATCCCACGACACCAGCGCGAAGATCATCGTCGCGCTCGATCTGCCAACCCGGGACACTGCGCTGAAACTGGTGCGCCAACTCTCGCCGCACCCCGGCCTTTTTAAGATTGGTCTTCAGCTTTTTATCGCCGCCGGGCCGGAGATTGTGCGCGAAATTCGCGACCTCGGGAGCCGCGTTTTTCTCGACCTCAAACTGCACGACATCCCGAACACCGTCGGACGCTCGGTCGAGAGCGCGAGCTCGTTAGGCGCGGAAATGCTCACGCTTCATCTCGGCGGTGGGCGCGCGATGATCGAGGCCGCGGTGCAGGCGGCGCCGCCGGAATTGCTCCTTCTCGGGGTTACGGTCCTGACCAGCTCCGACGAGCTAACCCTGCGCGAGACCAGCGTGAACACGACGGTCGCGGAACAGGTCACGCGCCTGGCCAAACTGGGCGTCGACGCCGGCCTGCGTGGTCTCGTCGCGAGCCCGCACGAACTGCGCGCCCTGCGCGCGGCGCATGGTGGAGCACTAAACATCGTCCCGCCCGGGATTCGCCCCATCGGAGCCGCGGCGAACGATCAGAAACGCTCGATGAACCCGGCAGAAGCGCTCCGCGCGGGCGCTGCTTTCCCCGTTATCGGCCGTCCGATTCCCGGCGCGCCAAATCC
>JBPCRH010000047.1:0-2765 GCA_050997075.1 Chthoniobacterales bacterium | reverse complement strand
TCAAAGTCGCGATTGATCCGGCGACACCGGTCGCGCGGCTGGGGGTGGGGCAAAAGCAGTTGGTCGAGATCGTCAAAGCGCTGGCGAAGAATTCGCAGATTCTCATCCTCGATGAGCCGACCGCGGCACTGGCCGGGCACGAGGTTCTTATCCTCTTGGAAATCCTGCGCGATCTGCGTGAGCGCGGTATCGCCTGCATCTACATTTCGCACAAGCTGGATGAAGTTTTCGCCGTTTGCGATCGCCTGACGGTTTTGCGCGATGGTTCGTCGATCGCGACGACCGAGGTCGCGGCGACCAGTAAAGCCGAGGTCATCCGGCAAGTGGTCGGACGCGAAATCACGGATCTCTTTCCGCGCCGTCGCGCCCACATCGGCGAACCGGTGCTGGAAGTTTCCGAGCTCAAGGTGAGTCCTCCGTCGCGCGGCGGGGTTTTTCTCCACGACATCACCTTCACCCTGCACGCAGGGGAAGTTCTGGGCCTAGGAGGGTTGATGGGTGCCGGTCGCACGGAATTACTCATGCATCTGTTTGGCGTGTGGGGTCGGCGTGAGAGCGGCTCGGTGCGACTGGAAGGCGAAGAACTGCGCGCGCGCTCGCCGCGGGAAGTGATCCGGCGCGGGCTAGTTTTGGTGACCGAAGATCGCCGGCGCTACGGCCTGGTTCTCGAGCAGGGGATAGGCTTCAATCTCTCGCTTTCGTCCCTCGCGGGCCTAACGAGTTACGGGCTGCTGGATGGCGGTCGTGAGTTTCACCGCAACCAACATTTCTTCGAGTCGCTCCGCGTGAAAGCGCCCGGGTTGGAAGCAATCACCGGCAAACTCTCGGGCGGCAACCAACAAAAAGTCGTGGCCGGCAAAGCCCTCATGACCGAGCCGCGCGTGCTCTTTCTCGACGAACCGACGCGTGGAATCGACGTCGGCGCGAAGCTGGAAATTTATGAGATCATCAACCAGCTCACCGACGCCGGGAAAGCGGTCGTCCTCGTCTCGAGCGAGCTGCCGGAACTGATCGGCCTGAGCGATCGCATTCTTATGCTGCACGAGGGGCGGATCGCGGGAGAGTTTAGCCGCGCCGAAGCGTCGCCGGAGAAATTGCTCGCGGCTGCGATGGGGGAGGAAAATGACCAATGACTAATGTCTAACGACGAAGAGGAAATCGCGGAGGACGCGTTTTGGGATGATGAGGCCGTGGGCGTTGTGCGCGAGGATGCGCTACCACGCGAAGGGCGAGTGTTTGATCTCGCGGAACGGACCGCGCGTTTTGGCGAGGCGGTGATCGATTTCGCGAACATCATCCCACGCACTCCGGTGACAAGCCGACTGATTTCGCAGTTGGTCGGTTGCGGTACAAGTGTTGGCGCAAATTACTGCGAAGCCGACGACGCCGTTTCGAAGAAAGAATTCCGATTGCGTTGCGGCACCTGCAAAAAGGAAGCGCGCGAAACGAAGTTCTTCCTGCGCATGATCGTCCGTGCCGTGCCAGAGCTAAAACCAAAGGCGCGACCACTCTGGCAGGAAGCGAAGGAACTGCACCTCATCTTCGCGAAAATCTGGAAGAGCGCCGTATGAAGCGTCCTCGCCCCATTTCGTCATTGGTCATTAGTCATTAGTCATTAGTCATTTTCCCATGTCCCCGCGCAAAACCTTCCGCGACTTCTCGCTCCTCCTCGCGCTCCTCGTGATCTGCGGCGTCTTTGCCGCGGTCTCGCCGCAGTTTCTGGGCGCGCGGAATCTTTCGCTGCTCATGACGGAGCTTTCGATCACGGCCACGCTCGCGCTCGGGATGTTGCTCATCATTCTGCCGGGGCACATCGATCTGTCGGTTGGGAGCGGGGTCGGGCTGCTCGGCGGGATCGCGAGCGTGCTCGTTTTCGAACACAACTGGCCAGCGCCGCTGGCCATGGGGACGTCGCTGCTCATCGGGATCGCGATCTGGTATGGCATGGGCAAGCTGGTCGTTAGGCAACGCATGCCCGCTTTCATCATCACCCTCGGCGGGCTGCTCGTTTTCAAAGGCCTGTTCTGGCTCGTGATCCACAACTCGACCATCCCGATCGTGCAAGGCGGGCGCTCGAATCTTTATTCCATCCTCACCACCTGGTATCTGCCGCCGCTCTTCGGTTACGCGCTCGCGACCGTGCTCAGCGCGCTGCTCGTTTTCGCAAAACTTCGCGCCCGCAAAGCGCGTCGCGCGCACGGCTTCGAGTTCGAAGAATCCGAGCCCGTCTTCCTCAAGCTCTTCCTCACCGCGCAGCTCGTCTTCCTTTTCGTGGTGGTGACGAACCAATTCCGCGGCATCCCGCTCCCGGCGCTGATCCTCGGTGCGGTCGCGTTCGTCATTTACATGCTCACCGCGCACACGCCGTTCGGACGTTATCTCTACGCGATCGGCGGCAACGAAGAGGCCGCGATCGTTTCCGGCATTCCGGTCGAGAAATTCGTGGTCGCTTCGTTCTGCATCATGGGCGCAATCGTCGCCATCACCGGCTTCATGCAGACGTCGTATTCGGGGGCGTCCACCACCACGGTCGGCGATCTGATGGAGCTGGATGCGATCGCCGCCTGCGTCATCGGCGGCGTCAGTTTGAAAGGCGGACGCGGCACGGTCATGGGGGTGCTTTTCGGCGCGCTCATCATGGCATGTCTGCTCAACGGCATGACGCTGCTGGCCGTCTCGCCGGAGTTTAAGTTCATCGCCCGCGGCGTCGTCCTGTCGTTAGCCGTCTGGATGGATGTGCGCCTGACGCGCTGACTATTTCGGAA
>JBPCRH010000033.1:0-2783 GCA_050997075.1 Chthoniobacterales bacterium | reverse complement strand
AATCGATCGCGGACTTCGCCAAGTCCAAGCGGCTGGGCGTGCGATCCCACCCCTCGAAGTAGAGCTCATCGTACGCCTCAGCCAATCTGCAATACGCGAGAAGAAAAGCGGAATCGCGCTCGATCGCCTGGTTGAGCAACTCTACGGCTTGGGAATAATCTTTCCCTTGCACTTTTCCTCTTTTATACGCGGCCTTGTCGATCACGGACTTCGCTTGGGCATAAAGTTCGTAGGCAACAAGGTCGTTGGTCGGGCGCTCTTGCAGAGCGGCCTTTTCGCGAGCTGAGACCTTGGCTCGAAGCCGATTGGCGATTGATTGCGCCACCTCCGTTTCAATGGCGAACAAGTCGTTCAAATCCCGGTCGTATTCCTCTGCCCAGACGTCTGCGTCGGAGCGAGTGTCAACCAGCTGGGCATTTACATGCACCTTCCCGCCAGAACGCCGCACTGTTCCCTCTAGCACATGAGACACGTGCAGCGCGTTGCCGATCTGACGCACGTCCTGTTTACCGCGGTAAGGCATGACGCTCGTGCGGCCGATCACCTTCAGATCGGCGATTTTCGCCAGTTTGATCAGAATGTCGTCCTGGACGCCGTCAGCGAAGAACGCGTGCCCCTTATCATCGCTCAAATTTTCAAATGGCAGCACGGCGATTCCTGTTGCCGGCGGAGGCCGGAGACGATCACTCTTCCAAACGATCCAGCCAGCAGCGGCTGCAAGGCCGACCAGAGACGCCGCTAAGAGTGCGCTGGTCGGGTTGCGACGCAGCCACTTTCCTCCGCGGAGGAACGCTCCAGTGCGGCGCGCCTTAATCGGTTCGTGTTTTAGGCAGCGTTCAAGGTCTTCGGCGAGCGCAAGGGCGGAGGAGTAACGGCGCTGCGGATCTTTCTCGAGACACTTGATCGCGATCGTGGCCAGATCGCGATCCACCTTGGAATTCCAGAGGCGCGGGTTGCGCGGCTCAGTTTCCAAAACCAAGCGAATGGTTTCGTAGGTGGTGCCGCCGGCGAAAGGTGGCTGGCCGGTGAGCAATTGATAGAAGACCGCACCCAAGCCATAGACGTCAGTCGCGCCGCTCAACTCCGCGGTCTTTCCCGACGCTTGTTCAGGGGCGATGTAACTCGGCGTTCCCAGGACTTCCAGGGTGCGCGTCACCGTGCTCTCTGTTTCCACCAGACGCGCCAGCCCGAAGTCGGCCAGATGTGGCTCGCCCTGGGCGTCGAGCAGGATGTTTCCCGGCTTGATGTCGCGATGGAGAATGCGGCGTTCGTGCGCGTAGTGCACGGTGCGCGCGAGGCTGGCGATGATTTCCGCCGCGCGACGTAGCGAGATTTCTTCGCGCCGCACGAGATCGTCAAGGTGACCGCCTTCCTCCAGTTTCATGCTGAAGTAGCACGCGCCGTCGCGCTCGCCGATCTCGTAGATCGGAACGATGCGCGGATGCTCCAGGCTTGCGGCCGCTTCGGCCTCGCGGCGAAAGCGTTTCAAATGCGTCTCGGTCGCCCAGTGTCCGAGCGCGATCACCTTCAGGGCAACCGTCCGGTTCAGACTTTTCTGGCGTGCGCGATAGACGACGCCCTGGCCGCCACGACCGATTTCCTCCAGTAACTCGTAATCGCCAAACTCAGCCAGGATTCGCTCGCGCGGCGGGTCGTCCTTCAGCAAATCAAGGCCGGCTTCCAAGAGGCAGGCCGGGCAATATTCCGCTGGGGCGTCCGCGAAGATCTTCGCGCCGCACCGCTCGCAAAGTCTGCTGCCGCCATCCCTCGCCGGGGTAGCGCGATCCGTGGTCATCTCCATAAGTGATGCAGGAGATTTCGGCCAAGGTTACGTCCGCAGAACTGCGATCAGATGGCGCAGCTCGTCCTCCAGCTCATCGGGGGTGGCCACGGTGTGCGCGATCTGCTCGCGCAAAAGCTCGCGATATCGAACGCGGAAGCGGTGGAAGGCTTGTTTGACCGCATTTTCGGTCATCTTTAACTCAGTGGCGATCTCTGCCTGGGAAGGGTGGTCCGGTTCATCGGCGAGCAAGATTTTGAGCTGATCAAATAACTGCCCTCTCCCATCGGTGCGATACTCCTTTTCAAGACGCACGAGAACCTGATCCAGAACTGCCATCGCCCAGCGCCGTTCGTAAATCTGGTCCGCGGTCAGGCTTTCCACGGGTTCGAGATCAAAGCGGTGCTCGGCAAAAATCTCGTCGAGCGAAAGGGGCTGCTGCCCACGACCACGCTTGACCGTCGTCGCCCGGCTCCGCTCGTTTGCCAGAAAATGCTTGAGTGAGACGAGCAGGTAGGAACGCAAACGGCCTTTTTCTCGCCGCACTGCATCAAAGTCCCGACGCTCCAGCCAGCGCGCGAAAAATTCCTGGGTAAAATCCTTTGCTTCTTCCACCGGATAACCCTCCCGCCGGATAAAAGCGTAAAGCGGCATCCAGTAGGTCCGGCAAAGCGCTTCGAGCGCGGCGTCTGCGGCCGGTGAACGACCCTGCGCGGTCAGCACGACACTCCAATGCGTCGTGTGAAAGGCCGCTTGGCCATTCTGGGAGGATCCCGCGCCGGAGGTCACGGCTCGCAGTTTAGTGAGATGCCGCGGCCGGCGGCAAGGCGATTCGTCGGCGCCGGGCCTTTAAAGCTCGCGCTCTTCACGTGCTCGGTCTTCGAACCGGGTAAACTCCTTGCGGAAAGTCAACGGGACATCGCCCGTCGGGCCGTTGCGCTGTTTCGCGATGATCAGCTCGGCTTTGCCCTCGGTCTCATCGCGTTCCGCCTCGGTGTCGGCG
>JBPCRH010000023.1:0-4709 GCA_050997075.1 Chthoniobacterales bacterium | reverse complement strand
AGGCTGAACCGGTGCTGGGGCTACGCTCATCCAGCGCCATCGACCAATTCCCGTCCGGCAGCGTCACCGACACCGCATTGCTGTCGCTGTTCAGAACGACGCAGGCGCTTTTCCAAGTCTCCCCGGGGACGCCGTCGCCATCGATGGTGAAGACGAGCAGCTTCTCGCTCGGCGCATCGGCAAATTTCACCCGCTCTTCCACCTCTGCGCGCGTCCGCAGCCGGAAAAGCGGGTGCGCTTTGCGCAGGGCGATGAGGTCGCGGACGTAGCGGAACATCGCGAGATGCTTTTTCTTCAGGGACCAGTCGACCTGGTTGACCGCATCGGGCGAGTCGTAGGAGTTGTTGTTGCCGCCCTTGCTCCGCGCGAATTCTTCGCCGCCTTGGAAAAAGGGCACGCCCTGCGCGGTCAAAAGCGCGAGATAACCGAGCTTCGCCGTGGCTTCGAGCGTCGGCTCGCTCGCCTCGGGCATGGCCGCTTTCAGCTTGTCCCAGAGAACGAGGTTATCGTGGCAGGTCATGTAATTGATCGACTGCGCCGGGGAGGCAAACCAGGCGGTCACGCGCAGCGCGTCCTTCAGCGCGTCGGCGTGCGCGCCATTCTCGATCCAGCCGGGATCGTTGCCGTCGGGTGAGCCTTTGAGGGCGTTGCGGAAATCGTCGTTAAAGGCGCCGATTGGTTCCATCTGTCGCATCGCGTCCTTGTCGGTTTTCTCGACGAGCGGTGAATCGCCACCCGTCCACGGCTCGCCGAAGAGGACGATATCGGGGTTGATCTCCCGCAGCGCACGATCCGCTTCATGCATCGTCTCCTGATCGATCAAGGCCATGAGATCGAAGCGGAATCCGTCGATCCCATACTCGGTTACCCAATACTTGAGCGAGTCGATGATGAGCTTGCGCACCATCGGCGCTTCGCTCCGGAATTCGTTCCCGACCCCGGAGCCGGCGGCGAGCGAGCCATCGGGCAGATGCCGGTAGTAATAGTCCGGGGCGATGGCAAAAAAAGGCGCTTTCCCCGAAGTGTGATTGAAGACCACATCCATGATCACGCCGATCCCGCGGGCATGCAGCGCCTCGACGAGGGCCTTAAATTCGCGGACCCGGCTATCGTCGTTAGGCTGAGTCGCGAAAAGACCTTCGGGCGAAAAAAAGTCGCTCGTGATGTATCCCCAGTTGTAGTCGCGCCGGCTCTCGTCGTTCTCGAAATCCTGCACCGGCATGAGCTGCACGTGGGTAACCCCGAGCTCGCTCAGGTGATCGAGTGCGGTCTTGAGCGCGGGGTCGCTCGGCAAGTGCGTGCCACTCTCGGTCCAGCCGAGGTAAAGACCGCGAGGCTGGACGCCCGAGTTCGGATCGATCGTGAAATCGCGCACGTGCATTTCGTAAATCACGAGATCGGTGGGGGATTCGACCTTCGGCCCGCCGGCCGCGGGGGCCGGCAGCGGCGTCAGGCGTCCCCGCGTGCTGCTCGCGACCGAGTTCGTGGCATAAGGATCGAGGATTTCGTGCTCCGGGTTAAGACCAGGACCCTCCAGGAGATAGGTGTAAAACTTCCCGCGGAGATCGCCTTTCACGGTTGTCGACCAGAGACCTTTCGACTCGCGCGCGAGGGGCTCGACGTGGCGGCCTTTTTCACCCGTTGCGTTGTCGTAAAGAGCGAGGCTAACGGCCTTCGCGGTCGGCGCGAAAATGCGAAAGGTCGTGGCGTCCTCCGTGCAGCTCGCGCCGAGCTTCGCGTCTGCGTCGTAAAAGAGATCGCGATCATCGAGAATCGCGCGCGCCGTGAGCGGGACCGGTGCGCCAAAGCCGTCGACCTGGACGCGGTATTGGTGCTGGGTGATGTCCAGCGGCTCGGCCGGAGTCGCCGTCAGCTCGAGTGCGGCAGAGTCATCCCCCGGCAGCGTCGCAGCGAGGGATTCATCCTTTTCGTTGAAGATGGAAACAGCCGGCAGCGAAGGCGCGGGATCGGACAGGACCAGGACCACGCGATCGGGTGAATCGAGATAGGCGCCTTCCAGATGCGGCGAGAGGTCTGGCAGCTTCGCGAAGACCTTATCCTTCCTGCTCACGAGCCAGATCTCGCGGCCCAAAGGCGGCGTCCAAAATTTGTCGCCTCCGTCCTTCTGACTCCAATCGGTCCCGGCCCGTGGAATGAGACCGATCTTACTCGACTCGCCATAACTCGCGCGGTCGATCTGAAAGACCGCGCCAAAATCATCCTCGCCGATCGGGTCGATCCAATTTTGCTTGGGCGTTTTCTTCCCATCGCCGTCCCAGGTCCAAAGGTTTACCCCGTCGTAACTCTTATCGGCGCGATGATAATGAATCGTGATCCGATTATCCGGCTTCGAGACCGGGATATCGTGCCACTTCTTCGTCTCCTCCGCGGCGCCCGTGCTCGCCGGCAGCAAAGGGAGGAGGAGGCAAAAAAGATAAGCCGCGCAACGCCGGCCATTCTGGAGGGCGGAGCTCCTGCGACGCCGCGGGCGCGAGCACCCAGCCTGCGCCGGAGGGGCCACGACGCCAGGATTCGCGGAGCTCATCCCTCCAGTCGAGGCGGCGGAAAATAAGTGCATCATCGATTCGTCCGACGATAAATCCGGACGCTCTCCGGCGGAATGTGCAGTAAGACCTGAGGAATCTTGTCGTCTTTCCACCCGATTTCGACGGCCTCGGCGGAGTCATTCGGAGTGTCGAAGCCGGGCAGGGGGACGCGTTCCAAGCGGTCGCCCGGGGTGAGGAGCGACTCCCCTTCGGCCGTGACCAGACTCATCGGATGACCCAGCGTCCCGGTGCTGCGATCCTTCTCGCTCGCGTTTATAACCACAATGACCGGATCCAGGCCCGCGCCGTAGCGCGCGAAGGCAAAAATTCCATCATCGAGCTCGCTCTCAGAGCTATCGGTCCACAAAGGATTTCCTTTGCCGGCAGTAAGCGCGGGGAGTCTTTTCCGAACCGCCGCCAAGGTAGCAATCCCTATGAAAGCCGGATTCTTTCGCGCCGCGCTCAGGGTCGCCGGGTTATCCTTGCCGACAAAAGTAAGACGCCCGGTTTCGCTGTCGGCGCCGACTTTCCCCTTCGCATCCTCGAGCGCCGTCTCGGTGGCGTAGTAGAGACAGGGAATACCCGGAGCGGTGAGGAGTAGGGCGTTCGCGAGGAGGTTGCGACGCGCGCTGATCCCTTGGACGCGGAAGCGATTCAACCCGTCGTGGTTTTCGACGAAGTTCACCATCTTCTGCTCCGAGCTGAGTCCATCGAGGCCGGGCTCGGGATTGTAGTAAGGATGCCTGGCTCCGGCAGGAGTCACCGGCAGAAGCGCGCGAAAAGCGGCTTCCACTTCATTCGCTTTCCCAAAGGGCTTGTCCTCGGTGCGGAGATAAGAGCGCGCGGCGAAACAAAACTGGAAATTGAGCAGCGAATCGAGACACGGTTGCTTTTCCTTCGGCCAATCCATGCGGTAAGTGTAGGCTCCCATCTTCGCCGGAGCGCCGTCGTAAACCTCTCCGAAAAGGATAAGGTGCTTCGCCTTTTCTGGGCCGACCTTTTCGCGCAAACGCTGAGTGAAGGCATCCCAAAACTCGTGATGCACATGCTTGACCGTATCGATCCGGAAACCGTCCACGCCGATCGTGTCGACATAGAAGGCATAAGTCGCGACGAAGTCATTAACGAGGTCATCAAAAGTCGGGCTGCCCGGCTTCGTCCAGAAATCGCGCAGGCTAAAGAAATCGCAGACAACTTCTTCGCCATTCGACTTACCGAGGCTGTCGTCACTCATCCCTTTGCGCCCGTAACTCTCGAGGTTGGCGAAGGCGCCACTGAGCTTCACCTCGCTCCCCAGGAGTTTGAGCGACTTACCGGGCGCGGTTTTTTCCATGTCCCACTTCGGGATGTCCGCCCAATGCGCGTTGTCGTAGCGGCCCTTCTCGTTGAAGGGTTCCTGCCACTCCTTCTTTTCGTCCAGGTCGAACTCGCCATTCCCGTTCGCGTCGTAGTAGAAAACCGGGCCGGCATGGTTACAGACAATATCCTGGATGACCTTGATCCCGTGGCGATGTGCGAGCGCGACGAAGTCCCGGTAATGCTCGAGCCGGCCTTCGCGGGAGTCGGGATACTCCTGCTTGCCATCAAGGGACTTTCGCGAGACGAGGTGCGGGTCGATGTCGAGAAAGTCCTGCGCCCAATAGCCGTGGTAGCCGGTCTTCGGCCCTTTCAAGTCCACCCCGGAGTACCAGACATTCCGCACCGGCGGCGTAATCCAGATCGCAGTCACTCCGAGGTCGTTAAAATAACCCTCCTTCAACGCGATCTCCAGCCCGCGCAGATCGCCGCCCTGATACTTATCGACGTCTTTCTGCTCCGGGTCGGAAAGCTTCGGATCGCTGCCGGCGGGCTGGTCATTCTCCTTGTCGCCATCGTAGAAACGATCGGTCATGACGAAGTAGACAAGGTCCTGATTCCACGGCCGGTCGGGCGCGTCCGCCGCGTGTGCGGTGACGCGAATGAAAAGCAACGTCGCGATTAGTAAGGCGCTGGCGAAGCGGGCCACACTCCGGTCATCCCGAGCGGATCCCGCGGAAGCGGGAGCAGTCGAGGAATCCCGCCGAGTGGCCGAGAAGCTGACGTTAGAGCGTGTCATGCACTTTCAGCAGCCAACTTACGGAGTGCGGCTGGAGCGCGACGCTCTGTCGTCGCCCGTTTCTTTCT
>JBPCRH010000010.1:0-4311 GCA_050997075.1 Chthoniobacterales bacterium | reverse complement strand
CGAGATGGAGATAGGAATTGCGCAGATCGGTCTGCGCCTGGATCAGCTCGGGCTCTTCGTTCGCCAGCGCCACCTCCGCGCGGCGCGCATCGAGCGGCCCGACCGTCCCTGCGCTCAAGCGCTCACGCTCGCTTTTTAGTTCCCCTCGCAGCACCTCGACCGATTGCTCGCGGAGATGAATTTTCTCGCGGTTCAGGAGCAGCTCGTAAAAGGCGAGCCGCACATCCATGGTCACGCGATCGGTCACGGCCTGAAGCTCGTCTTCCTGCTTCGCGAGGGTGAGTTGGGCGATCGCGTTGGCGTTTGAGGTCGCGCCGCCGGTATAAAGATTCTGCACCACGCGGACCGACGCGCTGTAGTCATCGGGGCGCAGGCGCGAACTCTCCGCCCGTTCGCGTCGCCGATAGAGACCGTTCGAGATCACTGCCGGGAGGTAACCGGCGCGGGCTTCGACTTCGCCGCCGTGCGCCGCCTGAATTTTCTTCCGCGCGATCGCGATCTCGGGATTCTGGGACTGCGCCAGCCGGACGACGTCGTCGATGGTGTAGCGCGGGACGGTTTCCCCGAACGCGGGCAGAGCGAGCGCCAAGAGAAGCGCGCAAGAAAAACCCAATCGCATGGGTTTCTCTCTCCGGCGGCTCTCGGTTGCGCAACAAAAATTCGAGCACAACCCGCTCGGCGCGAGTTGAAAGCCGAGCTGATTTCCCTGTTTTGCGAGCTTGCCCCGGCGCGGTGGGTGCGGCAAGGTTGGCGCTTCGCATGAGTAAAATCCCGATCGCGATCGTTGGCGTAGGCAATTGCGCCAGCTCGTTGGTGCAGGGAATCACTTTCTATGGCAGTGCGCCGGAGAACGGTGCCTCCGTCGGTCTCATGCATCGGCAGCTCGGCGGCTACTCGCCAAACGACATCGAGGTCGTGGCTGCGTTCGACATCGACCGACGCAAAGTCGGGATCGATGTGAGCGAGGCAATCTTCGCCGAGCCGAACTGCACGAAAGTCTTCTGCGACCAGGTCGCGAAGACCGGGACGATCGTGAAAATGGGCTGCGTGCTCGACGGCGTCGCCGCGCACATGAGCGGCTACGAGCCGGCGCGGACCTTCCTGCCGCTCGAAAAAGAATCGACCCGCGAACGGATCATCACCGAGCTGCGGGAATCCGGGGCGCAGATCATGGTGAATTATTTGCCCGTCGGGTCTGAGGAAGCGACGCGCTTTTACGTCGGCTGCGCGCTTGAAGCCGGGGTCGCGCTCGTCAACAACATCCCGGTATTCATCGCGAGCGATCCGGTTTGGGCGAAGCGTTTCGAGGAAAAAAATTTGCCGCTCGTCGGCGACGACATCAAGGCGCAGATGGGCGCGACCGTGCTCCATCGCACGATCGTTGACCTCTTTCGCAAACGCGGGGTGAAGATCGAGCGCACCTACCAGCTCAACACTGGCGGGAACACCGATTTCCTGAACATGCTCAATCGCAGCCGGCTCGCGTCGAAGAAGAAGTCGAAAACGGAAGCGGTCCAGTCGGTTATCGGCGCGCGCCTTTCCGACGAGAATATTCACATTGGCCCGAGTGACTACGTGCCCTGGCAGAACGACAACAAAATCTGCTTCATCCGCGTGGAAGGCCGTCTCTTCGGCAATGTCCCGATGGAGATCGACCTTAAGTTGTCGGTCGAGGATTCGCCGAATTCCGCGGGCGTGGCGATCGATTCGATCCGCTGCTGCAAGCTCGCGCTCGATCGCGGGAAAGGGGGCGTGCTCCATTCCGCCTCCGCTTATTTCTCGAAGCATCCGGCGATTCAACTGACCGACGACGAAGCGTATCAGCGGGTCGAGGAATTCATCCGCGGCGAGCGCGATTCGTAGCGGAGTCTTCAGCCGCGTGGCATCCCGAACGGAGCACAGCGGAGTCGAGGGATCCCGCCGGGTCTCCTTAAAGCACCGTCACGGAACTTCCCTGTGCGAAAGCTTTCCAGAAGCCCCACGGGATCCCTCGGCTGCGCTCCGCTCCGCTCGGGATGACCGCAAATCATGACCGAAGAAATCTGGCTGAGCTGCCGCAACCTCGAGCGTTACCTCGGTGAGGGCGATTCGCGCGTGCACGCGCTCCGCGGGGTCTCTCTCGATCTTGAGCCCGGCAGCGTCCACGCCATGGTCGGGCCGTCGGGCTGCGGCAAAAGCACGCTGCTTTACATTCTCGGTCTCCTCGATCCGCCGGACGGCGGCAGCCTTACGATCGGCGGCTGTCTCATCGCCGACCTGCCCGATGACGAGCTCGCCCGGCGGCGGAACGAGCTCCTCGGGTTCATCTTTCAATTTCATTTCCTACTCGAGGATTTTACTGCGCAGGAAAACGTGATGATCCCGATGCGACGCCTCGGGCAACTCTCGGAAGAAGAGATGCTCACCCGTGCCGCGTCCTTGCTCGACGAGGTCGGGCTTGGCGGGAAACGGCAGCGCCCGAGCCGCCATCTCTCCGGCGGCGAACACCAGCGTGTCGCGATTGCGCGCGCGCTCGCGAACAACCCGCGCGTCATCCTCGCGGATGAACCGACCGGGAACCTCGACACCGCCAACGCCGAGCGCGCCTTTCAACTCCTCCAGAAAATCGTGCGCGAAGAACGCAAGGCGCTCCTCCTCGTCACCCATAACCCGGCGATCGCGGAAGCCTGCGATTGGATCCACGAAATGCAGGATGGCCTCATCGTCGGAAGCCATCCGCGCGGAAGCGATGCCCGGGCCCGTCGTTAGGCCGTCGTTAGGCGAGGCGGCGCCGGATCAGGGCTGGGAGCTGAAGCGCGGCGCGATCGGCAACGCCATCGCCGTTCTCGTCTCTAATTTCCGGAGCATTTTTACCTTCCTCGTCGCCCGCCTCCTCGGCCCCGCCGTGCTTGGGACCTACATGGTGGCGTGGGCCGCGACCGACGTGATCAGCCGCCTCGGCGTGCTCGCGTTCGACGTCGCGATCACCACCTTCATCGCGCGGGCCGAGGCCACGGCCGATCACGCCCGCAGCCGCGCTCTTTTCCGGATCGCGGTCGGGCTCGTCGTCCTGCAATGCGCGGCGGTCGCGATCCTCGCGATCATTACGGTTCGGCTGGTGGGCGCACGTTTCGGGCTCGAGCCGCAGATGGTCGCGGCGCTTTCGGTGATGCTTTGCGCGCTCCCTGGACTCGCGCTCTACAAGATGAGCACGGCCGTTTCCCGCGGGATGAAAGTGATGCGGCACGATATTTTTTCGCGCGGGCTGACCGATTCGTTCGCGACCACGATTGCCTTTCTCGCGGCGTTTTATCTCGGCTGGCGCACGTTTGCGCCGGAGATCGCGCTGATTGTCGGGAGCGCCGCTTCCGGCGTGGTCGCGTTTCTGCTCGCCGCTTCGCTTTTTCGCAACGCGCCCCCGGCGGATCCGCCGCTCGTCGTCGGCGCGGAAATCCGGAAGCTCTTCGCCTTTGCCGCGCCGATCAGCGCCTACGATTTATTGAACTCCGCGATCTCGCGGCTCGACGTGATTTTGCTCGCGCTTTTCATCGGGCGCGCGCCGGGCGTCACTCTGCCGGTCATCGGCATTTACGGCATCGTCGTGGAAGTCGCGATCGGGTTGCGGAAGGTGAACCAGGCCTTCAACCCCATCTTCGGCCCGATCGTCGCGGGCCTGACCGTGCATGGCGAACAGACGCGCGCGGCTGCGGCCTTCGCCCGTCTGACGCAGTGGATGCTCTGGATTTTACTGCCTCTGCTCGCGGCCATGCTCCTCGCCGGTTCGCTGATTTTGTGGATTTACGGGCCGCAATTTCGCGAGGGCGCGGGCTGGCTCGGGATCGTCGCGATCGCCTGCGCGGTCAACGCGCTCGTGGGCATGGCTGAGACCGTGATCATGGTGCAACGGCCGCATCTCAATTTGATCAACTCGGCGGTCACTGGCGTGATCGCGCTCGTCGCCGATCTCTGGCTGATCTCGCGTTTCGGCGTGACCGGGGCGGCCTTTGGAATTTTACTGCCTTACCTGCTGCTCGGAGTCCTACGCTGGCGCACCCTTCGCAAAGTCTTCGGCTGGAAGAATCCGTGGTCGGAGGCGGGCGCGCCGTTGCTCGCGGGAGCGATCGCGGGTGTCCCGGCGGTGATCTGTCGCCTAACGATTCCTGGCGTGCCCGGTCAGGTGATTTCGGTGTTCGTTTTTGGGGTGGTCTTCTTTTTTGCCTGGCGGCGTCACCGGGCGAGGTCGGGGGAATTGCCGCTCTCCGGGTAGCGCACACGTTCCGTGGGCTGGCGACGGTGTTCCACCGTCGCGAACTTTCCTCGACGCTCTAGCCC
>JBPCRH010000454.1:0-3099 GCA_050997075.1 Chthoniobacterales bacterium | reverse complement strand
GGCGCTGCATCGGCAGGATCGGTCGCGAGAGTTTTCGTTTCGCTTTCTTCTTGGCCATGGCGAGATGTTCGTGAGGAAGGGAGGGAAAGTTAAGTTTGCTTTGACCCGCTGACAAGGTGGAGCGTTGAAGGAAATGTCTGAGTGAAGTATAAGTTCCTCGCTACTAGAAAGATATAATTTTTTAACCAAATTCCCCGATTCCCCCGCTGGACTTCCCTCCTGCCTTCGCCATCTTACGTTTCTGAGGCGAAAAAGCCTCCCGCCATGACCCCGTTTCTTCGCAAACTGCTCGGCCTCAACTGGCTCCTCCTCGTGAACATGCTGGCCCTGGCCATTTTCGGTATCGTCGCAATCTACAGCGCCACCTACATGCGGCACGACCCGGCCTCGTCGGAGTTTTGGCGCAAACAGGCGAATTGGGTCGCCGTCGGATTTTTCGCCTTCATCGCGGTGAGCCTGATTGATTATCGCTGGGTGAAATTGGGGGCGCTCCCGATGTATTTTGCCGGTCTTTTTTTTCTCATCCTCACCCGTTTCATCGGCACGAAGGTTTACGGCTCGCGCAGTTGGCTCCACCTCGGGCCGATCAATTTCCAGCCGGCGCAGCTCGCGGTTGTCGCCGGCATCATGGTCCTGGCGCTTTTTCTCAGCCAATTCCGACAAATGCATCCGATGCTTCGGCTCGCGCTTTGCGGCGCGATCGTCGGCGCGCCTTGCCTCCTCATCCTGATGCAGCCCGATCTCGGGGAAACCATGATTTGGGCGCCAGTCGTGCTCGCGCTTCTCTATGTCGGCGGGTTGCCCTTGCGCTATCTCATCTGCGTGGTCCTGATCGCGCTCGCCTTTATTCCCATCGCCTACATGGGGCTGAAGCCGTATCAGCAGGAGCGGATCACTGCGTTCATTAACCCCGATATCGACCGGCAGGGGTCTGCCTGGGCGATCAATCAATCGCTCATCGCGATCGGCTCCGGCGGTTGGTCGGGCAAGGGTTTTAAGGCACCAAACACCCAGATCGAGCTTGGCTTTCTCCCGGCCACCGCCGTGCACAACGACTACATTTTCTCCGCCATCGGGGAGCAATGGGGCTTCATGGGCGGGATCATGCTCCTGAGCGCATTCGCGCTTCTGCTCCTGACTTGTCTTTTTGTCGCCTTTACCGCGGGGGATCTTTTCGGGACGCTGCTCGTGATTGGGATCACCACGCTCATCTTCACGCATATTTTCCAAAACGTCGGGATGACCATCTCGATCCTGCCGATTACAGGGGTGCCGCTACCGCTAATCAGTTACAGTGGCTCCTTCGCGCTCATGATCATGTTCGGCCTCGGGATCGTGAATAGCGTCTGGGTTCATCGCAAGGTGCCGATCCGGCCATAGGACGCATAGGTCCTATAGGACCCATCAGACCTCTGCGGTGGACAAAACCCGGCCCTTCGCCATATTGCCCGTCCCGATGAACATCCTGATCAACACGCTGCTCGTTTTCGAGGCGCTCGTCGCGCTGCTCATGATGCTCGTCATCCTGATGCAACGACCGAAGAGCGAAGGCCTCGGCGCTGCCTTCGGCGGCGGGGTAACCGAGAACATTTTCGGGGCGCAGACGACCAATGTCCTGACCACGGTCACGACCTGGCTCGCGAGCATTTTCTTTATCGTCATCCTCGTCCCCTCTTCGCTCTATGCCCACCGGAGCACGGCGAGCTCCGATGTCCGTCGTGAGCTCATGAAAACTTCCGCCGGGCAAAAAGCGACGAAGCCGCTCCCGCCGAAAGCGGCCGCGCAAACCGCCGCTGCCGACGCCAAAGCGCAACTTAATCCCGTGCCGAAGGGCGGCATTCCGGTGGGCACCGCCGCTTCACCCTCCGCGGCTGCCGCTGCGGTTGGCGTCGTCCCTGCCGGCGCACCGGTCGCTCCCGCGGCGACCGCGAGCCCGGCCGGCACGCCCTAACAAGTCCGGCGCGCGCAGCTCTGGACATGCGGAAGCATGTCCCGCCGGAGGGATGCGCTTCCGCGCGTCCAGTCCCGGCGCTCCGGTCCGCGGGCGAATTGACGATCAATCGCAACCAGCTAGCCTGCGGCCATGGTTGCTGACTCGATCGATCGCTTGCGCGCCGCGGTGCGCGACGTGCCCAATTTTCCGAAACACGGCGTCATGTTTAAGGACATCACGCCGATCCTGATCGACGCCCAGCTTTTCCGGGAATCGATCGAGTGTTTCCTCGATCGCTGCCGCACCCTCCAAATCGATAAGGTCGTCGGGATCGACGCGCGCGGGTTCCTCTTCGGCTCCGCCGTGGCCTATGCGCTTGAGGTCGGGTTCGTGCCGATCCGCAAGAAAGGGAAGCTGCCATTCAAAACCGAGAGCGCCGCCTACTCGCTCGAGTACGGAGACGCGGAAATGGAGATGCACATCGACAGCATCGAGCCCGGGGAAAAGATCGTTTTGATCGACGATCTCCTCGCGACCGGGGGCACTTCCGCAGCCGCAGCGGCGCTCATCCGCAAAGCGGGCGGCGACCTGCTCGAAGCGCAGTTCCTGATCGAGCTCGAATTCCTCGACGGCCGACCGAAGCTCGAGCCGACACCGGTCGTTTCCTTCCTGAAATATTAGACAGGATGAACAGGATTTTCAGGATTAGGGATTCCCGTAATCCTGTAAATCCTGTCGGTCTCCCTCTTCAGCGCTTCCCGTTCTGCACAGAAAGTTCCCAGCGATACCCATCGGGATCGCGAAACCAGATGCCCAAGTGCTTCGAGCGGGGCGCTTCCGGCCCGATTTCGTCCCCCGGATCTTCCACTTTCACCTTCTGTTTTTTCAGATGGGCGAGGGCCTTCTTCAGCGCCGCGAGATTCGCGAGATGAAACGACATGTGTCCGAGAGTCTTCGGCCGCGCCTTCCCCTTGTGCAGCGCGATTGTGACATTTTTGTTCCCGACCGCGATGCCGCCGTCGAACTCGAATTGCTTCTGGAATCCGAGCGCTTTTTGAAACCATTTCGCGCTCTTCTTGGGTGAGCGCACGGAAAGCCCGAAATGACCGACCGTGCCGACGGTGAACGGAGTTTTCATGCCCTACGATAGCCCGGTTTTAGACAGG
>JBPCRH010000445.1:0-2819 GCA_050997075.1 Chthoniobacterales bacterium | reverse complement strand
TTTTTAGACACACTCGTAAAGCGCGTCATGCCCTTTCCGGGGCCACGACTGGGGGGACGACCGAAGCCCGCCCGCCGGGGCGGGTTCCGTCCGTGTCTACTTAGGTAGACCGAGCAAACACGGACGGAACAGCGCCCGTCCCTCCCTCCTCTCTCCGTTCGCCCCTATAAAGTGCATGACACGCTCCAGGCCTCGATGGGTTGAAGCAGGTGTTGTATGGGGACCGCTTCGGTTGCCCAGGTTCAATCGGGTCATTTCCGCGCCGGGGGCGACGCCGTGGGCGTGGCGCTGGGTTCTGCGCGCGGAGCGGGACTTGGTGCGGCGCTTTGCCGGCGCGCCGCGATGTCCTCGAGCAGGCGCTTTTCTTCCGGGAACAACTTCCCGGCCTTCGCCAGCTTGATGTATTCGTCCGCGGCCGCGACCTGGTTGTCATCGTCGAGAATCAGCGCGGCGTAGACCGCGGCGTGCGGTTCTCGGAGTTGCTCGGGTGGCAGCTTCTTCAAGACTTCGAGCGCGTTCTGCGTGCGCCCGGTCCCGTAAAGCGCAAAAGCGTAAGTGACCGCGGCGGCGGTGTCGTTAGGCGCTTTCTCGTAAATCTCCTGCGCGAGCTGCTGGCCGGCGGCGGTATTGCGGTCGAGGAGGAGGGCGAGACGGGCGGCGTTGGCGCCGAGGCCGATTTCATCGGGCGAGCTTTCCTGGAGGCGCTGCGCGATGTCGCGCAGATTCGCGAGGTCGTTGCTCTGCCGGTAAATCCGGTAAAGCGCCTCGAGCGCTTCCCGGCGATGCGGCGCGGTTTTCGCGACGCGCTGCCAGAGCTGCTCGGCTTCCTGCGTGAGCTGCCACTGCGAAGCGAGGCGGGCGAGGGCGGTCTCGCGCTCGGGCTGATCCGCCGCGGCCTCGACCGCAGAATGCCAGAGCGCATCGGACTCGGCGTCGGCCGTGGCATGGCGCGATTCGCGCGCGGCGTAGGCCTGGTAGGCGAGCCGGAGATATTCGTCGTCGCCCCAGCTTCCGCTCCGGGACCAGCGTTTCAGACGCGAGAAGTTGTGCGTCTGCGCGAGCGCTTCCGCGATCGAGATCGCGGCCGGCGGCTGACTCGTTAGGCTGGAGGAGAGTTTTTCCGACCATTTTAGTGCCTCACTCTCGAGGTCGTTCTGATTCATCCAATCGATCAACTGCGCGAGATCGCCGCCGTCGCGGGCTGCAACCGGCTTCACCTTGTCGAGGAGCGCGCTGAATTTTTTTCGGTTCAACTTTTTGTAGAGATCGAGGCAGAGCAGGTAATCGCTGAAGCTGACCTGCTGACTCATCTGCAGGTCCTGGGCGAGCCCTTCCGCCGCCGGCATCTGGTTCTGGCGCACGGCATTTTCGAGGAGGGCGCGGAGCGCGGGAGTGCGGAATTGCGGGACCTTGCTCAGGCGTTCGAGTTGGTTGCGGGCGGCGGCGCTTTTCTCCGGGTCGGGCGAGAGGATGCGGAGGACGGCGAGGTTGAATTGGTAAACGTCGTTCGCCGGCGCGCGCGCGACGGCGGCGGCGAAGTGGCGCTCTTCCTCGGCGTGATTGCCCTGGGCGCGCGCGAGCCAGCCGGCGACGACGTGATACGCAGCCTTGTCGACGTCGGCCGGCGCGACTTTGTCGAGCGCGTCCCGGGCGAGATCGAGCTGGCCGAAACGGAGCGCGGCGGAGGCGAGGTTGAGATCGCTATCGAGAGAAGGGGCAAGCCGCGCGACCTGCGCCCGCCAGGCTACGGTCTCGGGCCGGTTCTGGCGTTCCGTCGCCTCCGCAAGAATGCGGCTGGCTTCGACCGAACCGGGATTGAGTGCGATTGCCTTTCGCGCCGCCTGTTCGGCGGCACCCGCATCCTGTTGTTGCAGCGAAACGCCCGCCTCCCGCAGAAGACGCGTTTCGCGCCAGCGGTTCCAGCCTTTGTGAAAGGAAGAAAAACCGAAGAGGCCAAGAAAGAAGCCCACCACGACAACGAGGGCGAGCAACAGAAGGAGCCGGATTTGTTCCCGACGGTTAAACGCCGCCTTGCGACGGCGGGTACGGCGGACGCGTTTCAGCGGCGTGGACATCCTGCGCTCCCTTGCACCGCCCGCGACAATTTCGCAACCCGCTCTCGCGACCCGGCAGGCACCGAGCCTAACGAGCCGGCTCCGCCTCGGCCTCCGCGCCCGCGACCGGGGGCACCTCCTCGATGTTCTCCATTACTTCTTCGCGCAGGCGCTCGCCCCAGACGTAGCGCGCGAGGAGCACTTTGAGGGTGGCCGTTAACGGAATCGCGAGGAGCGGCCCAAGGAGACCACCGATGAGCAAGCCCCAGATGAAGATGGAAACAATCACCGTCATCGGATGTAGCCCAACAGAGTTGCCGACGATCCGCGGCGCGTAAAATAGGCCTTCCAGGTTCTGCACGACGAGGAAGATCATGGTCACCCAGAACGGGTGCCACCAGTCGCCAAATTGCGCGCCGGCGATCAGAACCGCGGGAACCCAGCAAAGGATAATCCCGAGATAAGGGATCATGGTCAGGGGCACGACGATGAGGCCGATGAGCGGGGCGAAGTTTAGTCCGTAAATCGTGAGGGCGACGCCAATGAGTAACCCATCGACGAGGCAGACGAGTAACTGCCCGCGGAAGTAGGCAATGATGTAACTGTTGATCTGCGACAAGGTCGTCGCGACCTCATCTTTCAAGGGGGAGGCGCGTAGGGGGAGATACTCCTTCCAGCGGCGCTGGATCGCAGGTCGTTCCTTCAGGAGGAAGAAGGCGTAGATCGGCACCATCACGAGACTGAGGAGAAAGCCCGTGACACCAA
>JBPCRH010000297.1:0-5022 GCA_050997075.1 Chthoniobacterales bacterium | reverse complement strand
TGTTCCACCTTCATGCTCTATCTCGGGATCGAGGGTCGCTACGATCTCCCGCACCACAACATTTATGTCGCCGCCGATTACGCGCGGAACCTCGACGAGATCGAGAACCGCCACGTCCTCTCGAGGGATCCTTCGTTCTATATCCAGAACGCGTCCGTGACCGATCGCTCGCTTGCGCCCGATGGGATGAGCACGATTTACCTCCTCGCGCCGGTCACCCACCAGCACGCCAATGTCGACTGGTCGCAGGAGCGCGAACGCTTCCGCGCGCTCATGTTACAACAAGCGGCGAAAGCCGGCTTCACTGATCTCGAGAAACGCATTCGTTTCGAGCGCGTCCTCACCCCGGCCGACTGGGATCAGCAGCACGAAATCCATCAGGGCGCGACTTTCAACCTCTCGCATAATCTCGCGCAGCTCCTCCATTTGCGGCCCCACAACCGATTCGAAGATGTGGACGGCGTGTATCTGGTCGGCGGCGGGACGCATCCCGGGAGCGGGTTGCCGGTGATTTTCGAGTCGGCCCGGATCAGCTCGCGGTTGCTCCTGGACGATCTCGGTATCGGCGCGCGCCCGGAGCCGGAACTGGAGGCAGCACTCGCGTGATGAATTCCATCGCAGCCGCACGAGAGGCGCAGCGGACCTGGGAAAATTTCCCGATCCAGCGGCGGCTCGCGGCGGTGCGACAGTTGCGGCTCGCGATCGCGGCCGAACCGGCGCGTCTGGCCGGGCTCGCGGCTGCGCCTAACGATCGCCCGGTTGCGGAAAAACTCGTCTCGGAAGTGATTCCGCTGCTCGATGCCTGCCGTTTTCTCGAGCGGGAAGCGCGCTGGACGCTGCGCACTAAACGCTACGGCGCGCGCGGCCGGCCACTTTGGTTGCGCGGCAGTTCTTTCGTCGTCGAGCGCAAACCTTTCGGCGTCGTCCTCGTCGTCGGTCCCGGGAATTATCCGCTCTTTCTCCCGGCGGTGCAGTTGCTCCAGGCCCTCGTCGCCGGCAACGCCGTCCTCGTGAAACCCGCGGAAAATTGCAGCGCCCCGCTCCAGTGGATCGTCCTCCAGCTCCGGCTTGCGCCCGATCTCGTGCAGTTGCTGCCCGAGCCGCCGGAGTCTGCGCGGCAGGCGGTGCGCGCGGGAGTTGATGCCGTTGTTTTCACCGGCTCCTCCGAGAACGGCCGCGATCTACTCGGCCTGATGGCGAAACGCAATACGCCCGGCATCTTCGAACTTTCCGGCGCGGATTCCGTGTTCGTTAGGCACGATGCCGATGTCGCGCTTGCAGCCAAAGCGGTTGTTTTCGGTCGCCGGCTCAATGGCGGCGAAACCTGCATGGCGCCGCAGAACATTTTCGCGCACTCCGCCGTCGCCGAGCGATTGCGGGATTCGTTAGGCGAGGGCTTCTCGGTGCGCGCTTTTGCGGACGACGCGGAAGCGATCGCCTGGGCGCGGCAGGCGGAGTTTGGCCTGGGCGCGGCGATTTTTTCCGCGGATGAAATGGCCGCACGCGCCTTCGCGCGACAGTTGCCGACGGGCTTCGTTGTCATCAACGACCTCATCGTTCCGACCGCCGATCCGCGCTTTCCGTTCGGCGGCGTGCGCGCGAGCGGCTTCGGCACGACGCGCGGCGCGGAAGGTCTGCTCGCGCTCACTTATCCGCACGTCATCGCGACCCGGCGCGGCAAAACTCGGCCGCATCTTGAAGCATTAAATCCCGCCGATGCCGAAATTTTCGCCGCCTACATCCGCAGCGCCTACGGCCCGCGACGCGGGCGGCTCCGTTCGTTAGGCGACTTGCTCCAGACGGTCCGCCGCCGCGGCAGTGTAGCGGCGGGCGAGTCGCCCGCTGGAACGTCGCCGATGGCCGAATTTCCAACGACGCCCGATGCGGCCGACACGGCCGCCTCTACAACATGAGCCGCGTGGGCGTCATCGGCGGTGGACTGGGTGGACTCGCGGCAGCTTGCACGCTCGCGGCGCGTGGCCATTCCGTGGTCATCTTCGAACGCAATCAATGGCTCGGCGGCAAAGCCGCGGTCCTCGAGCAGGACGGTTTCCGCTTCGACATGGGGCCAACCATCCTCACGATTCCCTCGGTCTTGAAGCGCGTCTTTGCCGAAGCTGGCCGCGACCTGAACGACGCCCTCGATCTCGTCCGGCTCGATCCGCAATGGCGCTCGTTCTTCGACGACGGGAGCGTGCTCGATCTCCACTCCGACATCCCGACGATGCGCAAAATGCTCGCGCGCTTTTCTCCGGAGACGGACACGGCCGGCGGTTACGAGCGTTTCCTGAAGCTCTCGAAACGGCTCCATCGCATCTCGCGCGACTGGTTTTTCTACCGGCCGGTCGGCGGACTCATGGACATGTTTAACGCCGGCCAGATGACGAACAAAGGCACGATCGGCGACGTCCTCTCGATGCGGATGGGACGGAGCGTGGCCGGGACGGTGCGCAGTTTTGTGCCCGACAAGCGCGTCGCGCAAATGGTCGATCACTTCACCCAATATGTCGGCTCCACGCCCGATCAATCGCCCGCGGTCCTCTGCGGAATCGCGCACATGCAGACCGAGGAAGGCATTTGGTATCCGCGCGGCGGCACCGCGGCGATCCCGCGCGCGCTTGCGCAACTTGCGGCCGATCTCGGGGTCGAAGTCGAGCTCGGTTGCGGCGTCCGCCGGATCGTGACCGAGAGCGGCGCGGCCCGCGGGGTCGAGCTGGAAGACGGGCGCGTCGTTAGGCTGGACGCGGTCGTTTCCAACGCCGATGCCGTGCGCACACATCGCGAGCTGCTCGGCGGGGTGCCAAAGTTTGAGCGTCGGCGTCGCTATGAGCCGGCCTGTTCCGGCGTCGTTCTTTACCTTGGCTTGAAGAATCGCCCGGGGCAGTTGCTCCATCACACCTTCGTTTTCTCGCGCGATCCGGAAGAGGAATTTGAATACATCTATCGCAAAGGCGAACCGGCGCCGGACCCGACCTGTTACTTCTGCGCGCCGGCCTGGACCGATCCGGCGGTGGCCCCGAAGGGTGGCGAGGCGCTCTATGTTTTAGTGCACACGCCGTATCTGCGCCCGGGGCAGGATTGGCGGGCGCTGTTCCCTGGTTATCGCCGGGTCATTCTCGACAAATTGCGGAGCACCGCCGGGCTCGATCTCGAGGAAGATATCGTGACCGAGAGCGCGCTCACGCCGCAGGATATTCACGAGCGCTACGGCGTGCTGAACGGCGCGATTTACGGCATCGCCAGCCACGGCAAATGGCTCGGAGCGTTCAAGCCGAACAATCGCAGCCCCGACGTGCGCGGGCTCTATCTCGCGGGCGGCGCAGCGCATCCGGGACCGGGCATGCCGATGGTGTTGATGTCGGGCTGGATCGCGGCCGATGTGCTCGATGCCGATCTCGGCGGCAAGACGGCGGCCGCGTCTGTCGCGGTGGCGGCGCACGGGTGAGATCGCCGGAGCCGCTGCCGAAAATCTCGCAGCCGTTGCTGCGCTTCTTCGGCCGCTACGCCGATGGTTATTTGCGGCGGCATTTTCATAGCGTGCGTCTGCTCGCGGAGGTGCCTCCGCCGCGCGTGGAGTCGGAAGCGGTCGTCGTTTTCAGTAATCACGCGTCGTGGTGGGATCCGCTCCTGCTGCTCTTTGTCGCGCGCACTTACTTCCCCGGCTATTCCGCTTATGGGCCGATCGCGGCCTCCGCGCTGGCGCGTTACGGCTTCTTCAAGCGGCTGGGTTTTTTCCCGGTGGAAATCGGGACGAGGCGGGGTGCGGCGCAGTTTCTTCGGACAAGCGAAGCCGTTCTCGCGCAGCCGCGGAGCGCGCTTTTCCTGACGCCACAGGGTCGCTTCGCCGATGTGCGCGCGCCGCTCGAATTCGCGCCGGGGATTGAACATCTCGCGGCGCGGGTGCCGCAGGCGCGCTTCCTTCCGCTCGCGCTCGAATACACTTTTTGGGAAGAGCGAAAACCGGAAGTGCTCATTGCTTTCGGGCCCGACGGTCTCGACCAGTTCGCGCCGACGCAGGCGCGCCTCGCGGCCGCTGCGCAGCGACGTGAGCCTAACGAGTGGGAAATTTTAGTGCGCGGCCGAAGCGGTGTGGGCTGGTCCTACGATCTCTGGCGCTCGCTGCGCGCGCGGTTGCGTGGCGAGCGCTTCGTGCGCGAACATTCGGAATTATGATCTGGCTCGCGCTCCTGGCGTTCGGCTGCGCGCTCGGACCCGCGTTGCTTTTCGCGCGCAATCTGTCGCTCCTGCATCCGCCGCCCGCGTCGGGAAAGTTGCCGGCCGCGGTCCTCATCCCCGCGCGCGACGAAGAACTAAATATCACCGAAGCCGTCGCGGCAGCTCTGGCGAGCGGCGCGGCGGAAGTGCTCGTGCTCGATGACAACTCGACCGATCGCACGGCGGAGCTCGTGCAGGATATCGCGGCGCGCGATCCGCGCGTCCGGTTGCGCGCGGGCGCGCCGTTGCCCGAGGGTTGGCTCGGGAAGAATTTCGCCTGCGCGCAACTGGCAGCGGCGACGGAGCAGCCGGTCCTCATTTTCGCCGATGCCGATGTTCGCCTCACGAACAACGCAGCCCCCCGGCTCGGTGCCTTCCTCAACGAATCCGGCGCGCAGCTCGCGAGCGGCGTCCCGCGCCAGATTACGCGCACTTTTTCCGAGCAGTTGCTCGTGCCGCTGATTCATTTTGTGCTTCTCGGTTTTCTGCCGCTCGGCCGGATGCGTGCCTCGCGACATCCGGCTTACGCGACCGGTTGTGGCCAGCTCATCGTCGTGAACGCGGAAGCGTATCGCGCGAGCGGCGGGCACGCCGCGATGCGCGCTCGTATCCACGACGGACTGGCGTTGCCCAAAATCTTCCGCACCGCCGGTTACCAGACCGATCTCTTCGACGCCACCGAGGTCGCGACCTGCCGCATGTACCGCAGTAACGCCGCGGTCTGGCGCGGCCTCGCGAAAAACGTCCACGAAGGCCTCGGCGCGCCTGGCCTGATCGGGCCGGCGACCCTCGTGCTCGGGCTCGGAC
>JBPCRH010000272.1:0-5179 GCA_050997075.1 Chthoniobacterales bacterium | reverse complement strand
GTTCTACGATCAGCGTAACAGCGGCGGGAACACGACGCTCTGTAATCTCTATCTCGCCCAGTCCCTCGATGGCGGCATCACCTGGCAACCGAACCTTCGCCTAACGAGCGTCACTACCGATGCCACGCTCGCCCCGCTTACTTCCGAGGGTTACATGCTCGGCGATTACCTCGGCATCGCCGAGACGACGAGTGTGAACGTGCCCGCGGTCCCGGTCTGGGTCGATACGCGGACGGGCAATCCCGATCCGTTCATCACCCGGGTGGGGATTGCGCCGGAAGTGGATTTCCCCAGTTACCAGGCTTCGCGCCTGTCGTTAGGCCAGATCAGCGATCCGCAATTGGGCGGGGTGAACGGGGACGCCGACGGGGATGGCGTGAGGAACCTCTCGGAGTTTCTTTCCCAGACGGATCCGAATAATGCGGCCTCGGTCGTGCACACGGCGAGGCAACTAAACATCTCAACGCGCGAGAACGTGGGGATCGGCGACAACGTGCTCATCGGCGGATTTATCATCACCGGGACGACTCCCAAATCGGTCTTGCTCCGCGCGCTCGGGCCGTCGCTCACCGGGTCTGACCTGACCGGAGTCCTCCAAGACCCGGTGCTCGAGTTGCACGACGCGAGTGACTCGATCATCGCGCAAAACGACAACTGGAAATCAACGCAGCCGGCCGCAATCATCGCCACCGGCATTCCGCCGAACGACGATCGCGAAGCGGCGCTCGTGATCACGCTCGCGCCAGGCGCCTACACCGCCGTGATGCACGGGAAAAACGGCGGTGTCGGCACCGGTCTGGTCGAGGCCTACGATCTCGACGGCACGCCGGCCTCGCGTTTCGGGAACATCAGCACGCGTGGAAAAGCCGGCGTCGGCGACAACGTGCTCATCGGGGGAGTGATCGTCGCGTCCGAAGAATCGGGTCTCGCGAACGTGATCGTGCGCGCGCTCGGGCCATCGTTAGGCGCGATCGGCGTCAGCGGTGTGCTGGCCGATCCGACGCTTGAGTTGCACGGCGGGAACGGCGCGCTCCTCGCGCAAAATGACAACTGGCGCGACACGCAGGAGGGGATCATCGCTTCGGTCGGACTTGCGCCGACCGACGATCGGGAGTCGGCCCTTTTCGCCGAGCTCGCCGCGGGCGAATACACCGCGGTGGTGCGCGGACTCGACGGAACGACCGGCATCGGTCTCGTCGAAGTGTTCAACATTCCCTAGGAGCTATCCCAAAACTGCTTTCCAGGGTGTCATGTCGAGCGTAGCGAAACATCTCTGGCTATCCCGATGCGCTTCCCAACAGAAATGAAAAGAGCTTCTTCCCTTGGTTCGGAATGACAGCCTTTAGGGAGAGCTTCTAATTGATGATCGACCTGGCATTTGTGCTCGGCGCGGGTCTGGGCACGCGGCTCCGGCCGCTCACCGAGGAGTTGCCGAAGCCGCTCGTGCCGATCTTCGGGAAGCCGCTCATTAGCTTCGCCTTCGATCATCTCGCGGCCGCGGGGGTGAAATCTTTCGTCGTGAATACGCACCATCTACCCGATGAGTTCGAGCGGGTTTTTGCCTTGGGCCGATATCGGAATTTTCCCGTGCGTTTAGTGCGCGAACCGCTCCTGCTCGAGACGGGCGGCGGGATTAAAAACGTCGAGCCCTGGCTGGGCGACGCGCCTTTTTTAGTCTATAGCGGCGACATCCTGACCGATCTCGCGCTCGCGCCGTTGCTCGAGGAACATCACGCGCGCGGGAACGATGTGACGCTGGCCCTGCGCGACACCGGCCTGGCGTCGCAGGTCGCCTTTCACGAAGGACGGGTTCTCGATATTGGCGGGCGCCTCGGTCACGCCGGCAACCACGATTACGCGAATGTCTCCGTCTGGAATCGGGGCGCGCTTGCCCGCTTTTCGTTAGGCGAAAAGATCTCCTTCATCCCGGTCCTGACGAAATGGATCAGCGAAGGTGGGCGCATCGGCGGAGTCGTGGCGAATGACGGCAAGTGGTTCAATCTCGGTTCGCCCGCGCAATATCTCGAGGTCCATCGGGAGATCGCGGAGCGCGGCTGGCGGCCGGCTTACTTCCAGCCTAACGAATGGCCGGAACGGGTCGCGCCGGACGCGCAGGTTGACCCGACGGCGCGGGTGGTTGGTTGCTCATCGATTGGGACCGGCTGCCGAGTTGGAGCGGAGGCATTTGTGGAAGATTCCGTCCTCTGGCCGGGCGCGGAAATTGCCGCTCGCGCGCAACTGAAACGTTGTATCGTCCGCGCGCATCGCGTCGTGGAAGGCGCGCATACCGACGAAGTGATCTGATGATTCTGGCCGACACGCTCCTGCAACAAACGCGCCGGCGTTTTCCTGACCTTGGGGAGACGGAAGTGGAGATCCGGCCAATCGAAAAAGGCGGCTCGGATCGCAAGTTCTACCGGATTCAGTTTTCGCCCGCGCAGTCGATCGTCCTTCTGAAATACACCGGCGAACACGCGGAGAATTTGCGCTACGTCGAGATCGCGGAGTTCCTCGCGGCCCACGAAATTCGTGCGCCGAAGATTTACTTCCACGATCCGGCGGAAGGGCTGATCTGGCTGGAGGATCTGGGGCAGCGCGATCTTTGGAGTTATCGCGCGGAAGCTTGGGAAGTGCGGCGCGGGCTCTACGAGTCGGCGCTGGAAGAGATCGCGAAGCTGCACCGTGTTTCGGCGGAAGACTCGGCGGAGCTTCGGCGGGACTTGCCGGCGCAGTTCGACGCCGAGCTGTATCGCTGGGAGCAGCACTACTTTTTCGAGCAATGCCTTGGGCGACACTTTGGGCTGGCTGAGGAGCGGTTGCGCGAGTTGCAGCAGTTACCGGCGCTGCATGAGATCGCGGAACGGTTGGCTAGTTTTCCCCGCGTGCTCGTGCACCGGGATTTCCAATCGCAGAACCTGATTGTGCGCGAGGGCGAGGCTTTCCTGATCGACTTCCAGGGCATGCGCCCGGGTTTGGCGGAATACGATCTGGCCTCGTTGCTCTACGATCCCTACGTTAGCCTAACGAGTAAAGAACGCGCGGAACTGGTCAGCTTTTATGTGCTCACGGCGGAGTCGCACGATTCGGATTTTCCGGAAAGGCTGCGGCTCTGCGCGCTCCAGCGCCTGATGCAGGCGCTCGGGGCCTACGCCTATCTCGGGCTGGTCCGTGGGAACCGGGCCTTTCTCGAGCATATCCCGGCGGCTTTGCGGTCGTTAGGCGAAGTGCTCGCGGAGATCGAAGGCTTGGAGCCGCTCCGAGCCGCGCTCGCGCGACGAGTGTAGTGAGTCGTGAAAAAAATGAACGCTGCTACCGAAGCAATGGAGGGCTCAACCCTCCAGCCTAAGGGATCAGAACTCAATGACTCACTGCACTAGTTACGGTTTAGCGGACAAAAGGATTCGTTGTGCGCTCGGCGCCGATGGTGGTGGCGGGCCCGTGACCGGGCAGGACGACAACCTCGTCGCCTAACGAATAAAGCTTTTCCCGGATGCCGGCGAAGAGCAGCTCGCCATCACCGCCGGGCAGATCCCAGCGGCCGACTCCGCCGGCGAAGAGGACGTCGCCGCCGACGAGCAGGTCGTTCTCGCGCGAGAAAAAACAGAGACTACCGGGACAATGCCCAGGCACTTCGAGGACCTCGAAGTTCAGCCCGAGGAAACTGCGCGCGGGAGTCGCCGCGATCAGGACGTCGGGCGGCACCGGTTCGACCTCCAGTTGGAAGCCGAAGTCGCGGAAGAAATCCTTGTCGGCGAGCATGGGCGCGCTCTCGGCGTGGATGCCGATCGGACAACCGAAGCGGCGCTTGATCGCGGCGGCGTCGAGGATGTGATCGATGTGGCCGTGGGTGAGGAGGAGCAGGCGAGGCTCGATTTTCTGCTCGACCAGCCAGGTGCAGGCGCCATCGGGGGCGTCGAACAGGATCCAGCCTTCCGGCGCCTCGAGGGCGTAGGCGTTGGTGTCGAAGATTCCGCCGGTGAATGTTTGATAAGGGAGCACGAGTGAAGCGTGCATTTACACTCTCGGCGGGGGTTGCACCACTGGCGTTGGTGACTTGTCGCCGTTGTAGACGCCTCCCTCTGGGAGGCGCGGGATCGGTGCTCCATTCGGATTCGGGCCCACACCCGCGCTTCGCAGAGCGAAGCGTCTACAGGGACGGCTTAGATGAACCGCTGGGAGGTTTGCTCCCGCCCCGTTGTAGACGCCTCCCTCGAGGAGACGCGGGATCGGTGCTCCATTCGGATTCGCGCCCACACCCGCGCTTCGCAGAGCGAAGCGTCTACAGGGCGTGAAAGACCTCCCGCGCGGGGAACGAAAATTGCAGCAAAACCTTCGCAATCCACACCGGCGCGTGAAATCTTTATTTGAATCTTCCCGCCGGCCGGTTGTCTCACCCTTCACTTTGGCTCCTCGCGCCGGCCCGCTTACCTTGCTTTCAAATCAGTTTCTGCGAACTTTTTCGTCCTTGTTTATGAAATCTTTTCTTCGTTCGTCTGCCGCGCTGTTTCCGGGGTTGCTGGTCGTCGCGTTTCTTGCGCAACCCGTCCTCGCGAAGACGGATTCCGAGCAGATCGGCGTCTCCGTCGGCCGTCTCCTCGAGGAAGGGCATTACACCCATCACCCGCTGAACGACGAGATCTCGAAGAAGCTCCTCACCGGTTACCTCGAGCTGCTCGATTTCAGCCATCTCTTTTTCACCCAGAAAGACGTCGACGGCTTCACCGCCAAATACGCCACCGCGCTCGACGACGACATTCTTCTCGGGAACCTGAAGCCGGCGCACGAGATCTTCGACATCTTCCAGAAGCGGGTCGAAGACCGGGTCGTGAAAATCAAGGAGCTGGTGAAACAGCCGATGAATTATAAGACTGACGAGACCGTCCTTATGAGCCGGCAGAAAGCGCCCTGGCCGAAGGACGAAGCCGAGGCCGACGAGCTCTGGCGGAAGCGGATCGAGAACGAGCTGCTCCAGGAAAAACTGGCCGAAAAACCGATCGAGCCCGGGCCGAAACTGGTCGAGCGCCGTTACGACCGCATGCTCCGCACCATTCATGAGGAGGACGACGAAGAGCAGGTAAAGCTCTTCCTCGACGCGCTCGCGCAGGCCTACGATCCGCACTCGGAATATCTCAGTCAGTCGGACCTGAAGAATTTCAGCATCAACATGGGCCTCTCGCTG
>JBPCRH010000250.1:0-3965 GCA_050997075.1 Chthoniobacterales bacterium | reverse complement strand
TTCGTCGCGCTCGATCTCGGGCGGGAGCCAGTGGGTGCAGGGTTTCGCGCCGATCATGGAAAAGACAGCCGGCGTTTCGACTGTGCGGCGCTCGCCGGTGGCGGTGTTCTCGAGTTCGACGGATTCGAGCATTTTGCCGCCGCGCAATTGGCGGATCTCGGTCTGGTAGAGAATTTCGATATTTTCCTTCGCCTCGACTCGGCGGGAGAGGTAAGCCGACATGCTTTTGCCGAGGTCGTTTCCCCTGACGACAAGGAGGACCTGGGCGGCCCCTTCGGAGAGAAACATGGCGGCCTGCCCGGCGGAATTGCCGGCGCCGGCCACGATCACAGTCGCGCCGCGGCAGAGCTGGCCCTCGAGGGCGGTGGCGGCGTAATAGACGCCGGAGCCCTCGTATTCCTCGCGACCCTCCGCGTCGAGCCGGGTGTAGTCGGCGCCGGTGGCGATGAGGACACACTTCGATTGCAGGCGGGCCTCGCAACCTTCGATCTGGAGGCAGGCGCGATACTCTTTCTCCGGATGCACGGTGATGGAGAGCGCCTCCGAGGGCGTGGAAAATTTCGCGCCGAAACGATAGGCCTGGAGCTGGGCGAGGTAGGTGAGGTCGCCGCCTTTCACGCCTGTGGGAAAGCCGAAGAAGTTTTCGATCAAAGAAGACGACCCGGCCTGGCCGCCGGGTGCATAACTTTCCAGGACGACGGTGCGCAGACCTTCCGATCCCGCATAAACCGCCGCGGCCAGACCCGCGGGCCCGGCGCCGACAATCGTGAGATCCGCGCGCACTTCATCCACGCCCTCGGTCACGAGCGGGCGGAGGAGCCCGGCTTGTTGCGCGACTTCGCGGAGAGACGGCTGGCGCAAGGGCGCGCCGGAGGCGGTGATGAGCGCGGGCAGATGCCGCGGCGCGAGATTGAATCGGCGCGCGAGCGCCTGACCCTGCTCGCTTTCGAACTCGATCAGGCGATGCGGGACGTGGTTTTTGTCGAGGAAATCGTGCAGCCGATGGCCTTGTTTAGAATCGCGCTCGGCGATCACGCGCAGCCCATTAAAATCGCGATCGCGCATGAGACGGCGCCTCCGCATGATGAAGGCGTTAACCACCGGCTCGGCCACGCCCGGCAACTCCGCGAGCGCGCGCCGGACGGCCGCGGCGGGGACGCGCAAGATCTCGGCTTCCTCCGATTTCACCCGCGCGCTGGCGAGTGCGGAGGTGCCCTGAAGCATGGCGACGTCGCCGATGAAATCGCGTTCGCCTGGCGTGCCGAGAATCTGCTCGGCCTCTTCGCGTTTCTCGAAGACCTCTGCTTCGCCGCGGAGGATGACGACCAGGGGAAGGTCGCGCTCGCCAGCCTGGAAAATGATTTCGCCCCGGCGGAGCGTGCGGCGTTCGCCGAGCGGATCGAGGAGCGCGAGCTGGCGGTCGTCGATTTTCGGGAACGCGATCCGTTCGGTGTCCCGGTAGAATTGTTCGTCCTCCTCGAGCGTCGGCATGGCCCAATCTACCTGCGCTTGGCCCCCGCTCCACCAGCCCGAATATTTTTGCGCCCTCCGGGAAGGTGGCCATAGTTAAAAAATGTCCGAGCCCGACTCAGACCGCGCCTGGGATGAATACGAGTGGGAGCGGTTTCTCCAGCAGCAGGACCAGAAGACGGAGAAATACATGGAGCTGCTCGAGAAATACATCGACGATCCGAACCGCGACGAGATCGTCTCGCGCGAGATGGGTTGGACCCATCTGCACACCGACGAGCAGGACGAAGAATGGCGGGACGATGAGGAAGACCTCGAGATCGACGAGCGCTCGCCGGCGGACCTGATCAACGATTGCAGCGAGAGCTTCGAGCAGCACGTCCTCTATCGCGCTTCCTTCAACCTCACGATCTGGATCGACCGGATGTTTGAGAGCAATGCGGCCCTGCAGAACGACCCGGCCGCGGTCCGCCTCGCCACCCACGCCGCGCTTGCCGCGGCCAAGCTCGCCGCCGCGCTCAGCGACGACGAAGCCGAAGAGCTCGGAATGACGATTGCCTACCTGAAGCGTTCGCTCAAAGCCATCACCGTCGCGCTGGAAGCCGCCACCCAACTGCGCCAGGAAAAGTCACTCGCCCGCGCCCAGTTCGGCGCCCTCCAGCAGCGCCTCTTCCAAGTGCGCGACGGGATCATCCTGCTCATGGGGGAATTCCGCGGCGAATGGCTGCGCCGCTACGGCAGCTTGTAGCGTTGAATGAATCGGGTCCTCCCCCGTCAAATCATGGATACGGAAGCGACTCCGGCGGAGGCCGATGTCCCGGATACAACCCTCGTGCTGCAGGCACAGAAGGGCGACACCGCGGCCTTCGACCAACTGGTCGGTCGTTACCGCAGCCGGATTTTTGGAATGATTTACAACATGGTGCACAACGAGCAGGACGCCTGGGATCTCGCTCAGGACAGCTTCGTGAAAGCGTGGAAATCGATCGCGCGTTTCCGCGGGCAGTCGTCGTTCTACACTTGGATTTACCGGATTGTGATGAACGTCACGATCGATTCGCTGCGGAAGAAACAGGTGAAAGGTGGCGGCGCGGAGTTCGACGACGCGATTCAACTGCGCGACATCGACCCGGCCTCGCGCACCGTCCCGAAAGCCGACGCGCTCCCGCACGAACAGATGGAGCAGGCCGAGATCCAGCGCCGGATCGACGGGGCCATTGCCGAGCTCACCCCGGAACATCGGGCGGTGATTTTAATGAAGGAAATCGAGGGGATGCAGTATCACGAAATGGCGGAGTCGTTAGGCTGCTCCATCGGCACGGTGATGTCGCGCTTGTTTTACGCGCGCAAAAAATTACAAACTTCGCTCCGAGATGTTTATGAAAACGTTTGAGGAAAATCTGACCGCCTGGATCGATGGCGAGCTGAGCGAGCAGGAGCGCGCGCAGTTTGAAGCGTCGCTGACCGATCGTGCCGCCGTCGAGGCGGAGAAGATGCAGGCGGAGAAGCTGGGCAATTTTCTTCGCGAACGGTTGCCCGCGCGCGTCATGGGCAACGAGGAGTTTTTCCATCATCAACTGCGTGAACGGATCGCGCAGGATGCGGATGTGGCGGAGCCCCGCACGGAGGCGAATCGGGGAGTGCGCGAGACCTGGTGGTCGATTCGCCGGCTGCTCTGGGTGGGCGCGACTTCGCTCGCAGTCTTTGCCGTCTGCACCTTCTTCGTCATGCGTGAGCAACCGGTCGCGAATCAATCCGAATATCTCACCCAGATCCTGAACGCGCGGGTCGACCCCGGGGTGAATCCAGACGCGACCGTTTCGATTTTCCAGACGAAAGATGAAGAGCGGGTCACCGTCCTCTGGGTCGACGGCCTGAAGTCGCTCCCGAGCGAGTACGCCGCGAAATAGACCATGCGTCTCCGCGCTTCTTTCGTCCTCGTCCTCGTCCTCGTTTTCGGTCTCGGGACGAGTGCGCGGGCGGGGGAGAAGGTCTGGAGCGCCTTGGTCGTCGCCACCAATTCCCCCCGTCCGCCGCAGCCGCCGCTCGAGATGCGCCACATCGCAGGCACGCTCAGCCGCACCTTTGGCTACAACTATTTCAACCTCATCGGCCAATCCCGGAAAACTCTCCAGACGGGCGAGGAAAACTGGCTGGCCGCGAGCAAGCACTTCTCGCTTCACGTCGATGCGCGGGGGGCGCACCGGGGTGGTTACCGCCTCAAACTCCAGCTTTTTCAGGATCGCCAGGTGCTTCTGGAAACCGACGCGACCCTCTCGAAAAGCAGCCCGCTCGTGATCCGGGGCCCGCAGATCGGCGCCGGGCAGTTGTTGCTCTTGCTCATCGTCCAGTAGTTGTCATCCCGAGCGGATCGCAGCGAAGTCGAGGGATCCCGCCATGCCTCCTAGAAGATTTCGCACGCAATCTTCCAGAGCCGGAGCTTCCCGGTAGCGCTCCGGGATCCCTCGGCTTCGCTGCGCTTCGCTCTGGATGAC
>JBPCRH010000236.1:0-5153 GCA_050997075.1 Chthoniobacterales bacterium | reverse complement strand
GACCTACGGCGTTTTGATCTACCAGGAGCAGGTCATGGCCGCGGCCAATCTGCTCGCCGGCTATTCGTTCGGCGGCTCCGACCTCCTGCGCCGCACGATGGGCAAGAAGGACAAGGCAAAGATGGGGAAGAAGCGGGAAACTTTCATCGCCGGCTGCGCCGTGACCAATCAAATCGCGGAGAAAAAGGCGAACGCGATTTTCGATTTACTCGAGAAGTTCGCCGGCTACGGCTTCAACAAAAGCCATAGCGCCGCCTATGGCGTGATCAGCTATCAGACCGCGTATTTGAAGGCACATTTTCCGGTCGAGTTTATGGCCGGGTTGCTCAGCAACGAGATCAACAACACCGAGAAAATTTCGATCTTCGTCGGCGAATGCAAACGCATGCGCGTGCCGATTCTCCCGCCGGATCTGAATCGCAGCGGGCTCAAGTTTACCCCGGAGTCCCACGCGGTCGGTCATCCCGAGCGCAGTGGAGCGGAGCGGAACGGAGTCGAGGGATCCAGTGGCGAAACCGTGAAGCTCTCGCGCGAAAGCCTCCGGGAAACCCGGCGGGATCCCTCGACTGCGCCTGACGGCTCCGCTCGGGATGACACAGGTCCGGACCCCGCCGCTTGGAGCGCGTCGCAAAACGCCATCCGCTACGGCCTCGCCGCGATTAAAAACGTGGGCGAAGGCGCGATGGCTTCAGCGATCGCAGAGCGCGAACGGAACGACGATTTTACTTCCCTCGAAGATTTCTGCAGCCGGGTCGATTCCCGCATCGCCAATCGCAAGATTCTCGAGAGTTTGGTCAAGGCGGGCGCCTTCGATTTCCTCGGACGGGATCGCGCGGAGCTCTTCGCCTGCATCGAGGAGACGCTCGCTTCCGCCGCTTCGTCGCACCGCGATCGGGCCTCGGGGCAGGTCTCGCTTTTTGGCGATATGCCGGCCGCGCCGATCGCGCGGCGCAGTCACGAGTTCACGGCCTGGACGGAGCGCGAGAAACTTTCCTACGAAAAAGAGTTGCTCGGGTTTTACGTCACCGGGCATCCGCTCGACGCCTACGCGCCGCTCTTTGCGAGCGGAAAATATCAAACCATCGCCTCGTTAGGCGAAGTGAGCGACCGGGCGACCTTTCGCGTGGCGGGCGCGATCGCCCAGGTCGATCGAAAGTTCACGAAAAAGGAAGGGAAGCCTTTTGCGGTGGTTTTTATCGAGGACCTCAGCGGCACCCTCGAGGTCGTGCTTTGGAGCGAGACCTATATGCCGATCGCTGGCGCACTCGAGCTGGGCAAAGTGATCGCGATTCGCGGCACGGTCGACCGGCGCGACGACTCCGTCCGGGCAACCGCGCAAAAGGTGAAGGTACTCACGCCCGAAATTGTCGCGCACGGCGCAGCGAAAGGCGCGCCGCGCCTTCGCGAGGAAGGACCGCTCACCCTGCGTTTCGGCGCCGGCATCGTGGCCGACGAACTGCGCAGGGTGCGCGAGATCCTCGCCTCCTCACCCGGAGCGCAACAGGTCACGCTGATGTTGACGAGTCAGAACGGAGAGAAGGTGTGGATCGATGCCGGCGATCCGTTTCGCGTTGATTTGACGCCGGCGATTGAGCAGCAACTCGCGCCCTGGCTCTGACGCGGCGCGGGTAATGGAAGACGGGCTGCCAGCCCCATGGTCGCACGGCCTAGTGGACTCCGTGACGTGGTTTTGGCCGGCTGCCAAAACCGACTTGCTGGACCTCCATCCACACATCTCTGAGACTCCGACCGGATTGCGGCCCGGAGCTCGGGCGATGCTATTGCGAAATCGAGATAAAACGATTGGAGCTTATCTTTTGAAATGATCCTTTGGTGAGATCACCATCATCGATCATTGAATCAATTTCCTGCATTTGGGTGTCATCCGCGGTGGGGTTAAAGACCGAGACGCCGATGAGATTGCCGGTTTTTCGGTTCGCCCAATCCCAGTTCCCACCGACTGCGGTAGGCGCAGCAAAATTAAAGGATGGACCGAAATAGGTATCCATTCCGGCAGGCAAAACCCCGGGGAGCGCATTTGGGGGATAGCCGGTGTTCTCCACGGCATAGAGCTCAAACGCTCCGCTGACGACGCGCAAGTCATTAACAAATTTCGCGTTCTGAGACCGGCGGCGAGCGCGCAGAAATGAGGGAAGGGCGATCGCGCTGAGCAACGCAATAATGCTGACGACGATCATGATCTCGACGAGCGTAAAACCAGACTGGCGGGACCGCATGCGCCCTTCAGGCATCATGAACCATGCCACTGGCGGCCTGGGCTCGTTAGGCCGGCTTATTTTACGATCGCGGCATCACGCCCGGACGGCCGACCGCGACACCGGCGATGAAGCCAAACTGACGAACTCCCAAGCGACGGCTGGCAGCTCGTCCTCCCCGGAATTCCTTACTCCTGCGTGGCAAAAGTTAACGCATCGTCTTTTCCGTCCACCCGCACAGTTTGCCCTTCGTGGACTTTGCCTTCGAGAATCTGCAGGCTGAGCGGGTCGAGTATTTCCTTTTGAATCGCGCGCTTTAACGGCCGCGCGCCGTAGACCGGATCGTAGCCTTCGCGCGCGATCCGCGCTTTCGCCGCGTCGGTCAGTTCGAGTGTGATCTTTTGCGTCTCGAGTCTTTTCGTTAGGCGTCGGAGTTGAATCTCGACGATTTTTTTGAGGTCCTCTTCGTTCAGCCGATCGAAGATGATGATCTCATCGACGCGGTTCAAAAACTCCGGCCGGAAATGCGCGCGCAAGGCCTCGAGGACGAGCCGGGTGCGCTCTTCGCTCGATGCTTCTTCGGTGATGAATTGCGAGCCGATGTTCGAAGTCATGATGATGACGGTGTTCTTGAAATCGACCGTGCGGCCTTGGCCGTCGGTGATGCGGCCGTCGTCGAGCACCTGGAGGAGGACGTTGAAAACATCGGCGTGCGCCTTTTCGATCTCGTCGAATAAAATCACGCTGTAGGGCTTGCGCCGGACGGCTTCGGAAAGCTGCCCGCCTTCTTCGTAGCCGACGTAGCCCGGAGGCGCGCCGATGAGACGCGCGACCGTGTGCTTCTCCATGTATTCGCTCATGTCGAGGCGGATCATGGCGTTCTCGTCGTCGAACAAAAATTCCGCGAGCGCGCGCGAGAGCTCGGTTTTGCCGACGCCGGTCGGGCCGAGAAAAATGAAGGAACCGATCGGGCGATCTTCGTCTTGAAGACCGGCGCGGGCGCGGCGGACGGCGTTCGAAACCGCGACGACCGCTTCCTTCTGACCGATCACGCGATTCGTGAGGCGCTCTTCCATCTTCACGAGCTTGGCGCGCTCGCCTTCCTGCAAACGCGAGACGGGAATATGGGTCCAGCTCGAGACGACCTGGGCGATGTCTTCCTCGGTGACTTCCTCGCGGAGGAGCTGCGGTTTTTCGCCGGCATCTTCTTTCGCGGTGATCTCGTTGAGCTGCCGTTCGAGTTCGGGCATGCGGCCGTATTGGAGCTCGCTCGCGGCGGCGAGTTCGCCGCGCCGTTGCGCGCGCTCCAGCTCGGTCCGGGCGGCGTCGAGCTGCTCTTTTATTTTCCGTTGCTCGTCGATGACCGACTTTTCCTTTTGCCATTCCGCCTTGAGCGCGGAGGAGCGCTCTTTCAGGCTCGCCAGCTCCTTTTCCAGTTTCGTCAGGCGCTCTTTGCTCGCGGGATCTTTCTCTTTTTTTAGTGCCTGTCGCTCCATCTCGCGCTGCATCACTTCGCGCTCGATCACGTCGATTTCCGTGGGCATGGAATCGAGTTCGATCTTCAGCCGCGAAGCCGCTTCGTCCATGAGGTCGACGGCTTTGTCGGGCAGGAAACGATCGCTGATGTAGCGATCGGAGAGGACCGCCGCGGCGACAAGCGCGGCATCGCGGATCCGGACGCCGTGATGCACTTCATAGCGTTCCTTCAGCCCGCGCAAAATCGCGATCGTGTCCTCGACCGACGGCTCATCCACCATCACCGGCTGGAAGCGCCGCTCGAGCGCGGCGTCCTTCTCGATGTACTTGCGATACTCATTCAGCGTGGTCGCGCCGATCGTGCGGAGTTCGCCGCGGGCGAGCTGCGGCTTGAGTAAATTCGAGGCGTCGACCGAACCTTCCGCCGCGCCCGCCCCGACGATTGTGTGCAGCTCGTCGATGAAAAGAATGACCTGGCCTTCCGAGTCGGTTACTTCCTTCAGGAACGCCTTCAGCCGATCCTCGAACTCGCCGCGAAACTTCGCGCCCGCGACCATCGCGCCGATGTCCATCGCGATCAGTCGCTTGTTCTTCAGCGACTCCGGGACGTCGCCGGAAATGATCCGGCGCGCGAGCCCTTCGACGATTGCGGTTTTGCCGACGCCGGGTTCGCCGATGAGGAACGGGTTGTTTTTCGTGCGGCGCGAAAGCACCTGCATGACCCGGCGAATTTCAGCGTCGCGGCCGATCACCGGATCGATCTTCCCGCGGCGCGCGCGGGCGGTCAGGTCCTGGCCGTACTTCTCCAGCGTCTGGTATTTTCCCTCGGGATTTTGATCGGTCACGCGCTGCGAACCGCGCACCTCTTGGAGCGCCTGCATCATCGGGTCGCGGGTGACGCCGAAGCCTTGGAGAACCTTCGCGGCGGGGACGTTCGCGTTCGTTAGGGCGAGGAGGTAATGCTCCGCGCTGACGAATTCGTCCTTCAATTTCGCCATCTCTTTTTCGGCGCCGTCGAGGACGCTGCGGAGGTCGTTGCCCATCCGGAGGTCGACATTCCCGCCGGTCACGCGCGGACGTTTCTCGATCTTGCTCCGGAGCCGGGTGTGCAGCTCGGCCACGGGCACGCCCATCTTCTCGAGCAGCGGCGTGGTCACGCCTTCGCCCTGCTCGAGGAGCGCGAGAAGGAAATGCTCGTTCGTGGTCTCCTGCTGGTTGAAATCCGAGGCGAGGGCCTGCGCGGCCTGGACCGCTTCCTGCATCTTCTGGGTAAATTTGTCGATGCGCATAATGCCAGCTTAGAAGGGGCCGCAAGGCTGGCAATGCGAAGCAAACTTTTCGAAGGCAGCAACGCGGCCGACGCCGCTGTCGACGCCTCCCTCTGGGAGGCGCGGGAGTTGCGCCCCAAGCTCTGGAGAGGTGCTGCCACACCCGCGCTTTGCCGAGCGAAGCGTCTACAGC
>JBPCRH010000231.1:0-3010 GCA_050997075.1 Chthoniobacterales bacterium | reverse complement strand
CCCCGCAATGCACGACATGGAGGCGACCTTGGCCGAGATCTTTCAGGCGCAGCGCCATGCCCGCCATCGTCCCCATGAAAGTGGAATCCATCATCACGCAATCCTGGAGGTCAAAGACGAACTCGCGGTAGCCCTTATTCACCATCGCCCGGGCAAAGTCCTTCAGCCCGCCGCTGTTTAGAAAACTGCCGCGGCCCTTTACGCGCACCCAGACTGAGGGGCCGTTGACGCCTACTTGAATCGAGGATTCCACGACTAGAGAAAGGTAAAATTCACGGGAAACGCTGTCAACCGGCGCGAGGACCGTTCCGCGCTCTTAAGTGATCCGTTTCTCATACTCGGGCAGATGCCGATTCCGGCGCAAACCGTTCGCCGCAGGCCATCTATTCCCAAAGATAGGATCGGTTCATCGCTACGATTTGGCCGTTCACGATGAGCGACTCGCGCCAGGCGATGACCCGACCGTCATTCGTAAAGTCATCGCCGACGATCGCAAAAACCGTCCGGACCGTCCCCTTCGCGCCGGGATACGTGATCTCCCGCGCCTGGGTAAAGGCATGCAATTTCTCCTGGCGATACTCGAAGCGCACGGTCACATCCGCACGGCGATCGGCCCGCCAGAAGATGGTGTAATAATTCCCGAGCCGCTGCCTCGCATCGAGCGCGGTGAGGGCGCCGTAAAGCCGATACGAGCGCTCAAAAGCGACCGCGGCATTGACCCCTGAGTTCAACGGTTGCGCCGCCGGATTGAGGAAATACTGGATCGTCTTGCGGAAAGAAAAAGCGGGATCGAGCGCAACGGGCAACGGCTTTAGGGTTGCGACCTGGCGCTGCGGGGTCCGCAGGGTGCTCGCGCATCCGACGGCGGCGAGACAAAAAAGGGCCAGCAGCGGGAGCTTCACGACGCGAGCAGGTAACGAGAAGTGTGCGCCGGTGTCAATTTCCCCAACCTTTAATCTTGCTCCTGCACTTACACTTGCACTCGGGGGATAAGGGGGAGGTGTAAGTGCAGGATTAAAGTGTCGGGCGAGGCGCCGCTGTAGACGCCTTCCTCTGGACGGCGCGGGGGTGCGGCGGATTTGCCTCTCAGGCTGGGGGGCGGCGTCATCCCCCGCGCTTCGCAGAGCGAAGCGTCTACAGCCGTTCGCACGACTCCAAAACCCCGGCTAATTTTTTCGCGTGATTCGGGTGCATTACGAGCGCGGGGTTTATCTGCCTCACGAGAACATCTGGCTCGACCCGTGGGACCCGAAACCGTTTGCCTTCGTCTCGCACGCGCACAGCGACCACATCGCAGCGCATGAAGAGATCATCGTCTCGGAGCGCACCGCGCGGCTGATGCAGGCTCGGCTTCCGGGAAAACGGAACGAAATCGTCCTTCCCTTCGGCGAGCCAACGAATGTCCGCGGCCTCAACGTCACGCTCCTGCCCGCCGGCCACATCTTCGGTTCCGCGCAGTTCTTTCTCGAAACGGACGCGGGCACGCTCCTCTACACCGGCGATTTCAAACTCCGCCCGGGCCGGTCCGCCGAGGCGACGGAATGGCGACAGGCCGACACCCTCATCATGGAGACGACCTACGGTCTCCCGCGCTATCGACTGCCGCCGACCGAGCTCGTCGTGCAACAGATTGTCGCCTTCTGCCGCGAAGCGCTCGAGGAAGGGGCGACGCCGGTGCTCCTCGGCTATTCGTTAGGCAAAGCGCAGGAAATTCTCTGCTCCCTCGCCGAAGCCAACCTCCAGCCGATGCTTCACGGCTCCGTCTTTCGCATGACGCGCATCTACGAGCAGTTCGGCCAGGCTTTCTGCAACTACGAGCGCTACGCCGCCGGCGCGACCGAGGGCAAGGTCCTCATCTGTCCGCCGAGCGCGAACCGTTCGCGCATGATCCAGCAGATTAAAAACAAGCGCGTCGCCATGATCAGCGGCTGGGCGGTCGAGCCGAACGCGATTTACCGTTATCAGGTCGATGCCGCCTTCCCGCTTTCCGACCACGCCGACTACACCGATCTGCTCCGCTACGTCGAGCTCGTGCAACCGAAGCGCGTGCTCACGCTGCACGGCTTCGCCGCAGAATTTGCCGGCGACCTCCGCGACCGCGGGATCGAAGCCTGGCCGCTGAACCAGCAAAACCAGCTCGAGCTCACCCTCGCCGTCCGGCCCACAACCTTTGTCAGCCCGAGCGAAAGCGAGGGATCTGCCAAGCCAGTGCCAGACTCGGAATTCAATCAGTTCGCTGAACTCGGCGAGCAGATCGCGGCCACTCCCGCGAAGCTGCAAAAAATCCAGCTCCTCTCCGATTACCTCCGTAGCCTAACGAGTGCGCAGCTCGCGCTCGCCGCGATTTTCCTCACTGGAAAACCATTCGCGCAAACCGACCAGCGCACCGTCCAGACCGGCTGGGCGATCATCCACCGCGCGCTCCTCGGCGCGAGCCGGCGCGGCAACGCCGAGCTTCGCCGGATCTCGCACAGCCACGGCGACACGAGCAAGACGACCTACGAAGCGCTCGAAGGCCGGACCACGCCAGAGCCCTTCTCGTTAGGCGAAGCGCACGCGCTTTTCGAGGAACTGCAACGAACGCGCGGGCCGGTCGGCAAGACCGAGATTCTCCAGGCGCGCTTCGCGAAGCTCTCGCCGCGCGAGGCCCAGTACGTGGTCAAGATTCTCACCGGCGATCTCCGCATCGGCCTGCGCGAGGGGCTGGTCGAGGAAGCGATCGCGCGCGCCTTCGCGGCGTCGCTCGACGACGTAAAAGAAGCGCACATGCTCCTCGGCGACATCGGCCAGACGGCCCGCCTCGCCGCCACGGGAAAACTCGCCGAGGCTGAGCTCACTCTTTTCCGTCCGATCAAGTGCATGCCCGCGAGTCCCGAGCCGACCGCCGAAGCGATCTGGGCGCGCTTCGCCGATGAATCCCATCAGACTCATACGACCTATGTCGAGGACAAGTTCGACGGCATCCGCGCGCAACTGCACCGCGGCGCGGACCGGGTGGAAATTTTCTCAC
>JBPCRH010000227.1:0-4582 GCA_050997075.1 Chthoniobacterales bacterium | reverse complement strand
TCGAACGGGAGCGCGGAATTAAACGCGAGATCCTGATCGAGGCGGTTTCGAACGCCCTCCTCTCGGCTTCGAAAAAGAGCGTCAGCGCCTCGCGTGATCTCCACATCGCGATCGATCCGAAGTCGGGCGAAATCAAGGCGCTCGCCAACTTGCTCGTGGTAGAAGAAGTGACCAACCCGGCGGACGAAATTTCGCTCGATAAGGCGCGCCGGATTAAGCCTGAAGCCGCAGTCGGCGAAGAAATCGAAGTGGAAGTGACGCCGAAGAACTTCGGCCGGATCGCCGCGCAGACCGCGAAGCAGGCGATGATGCAGCGCATCCGCCAGGTCGAGAAGGAGATGATCTACGAGGAGTGCAAGGATCGCGCCGGTGAAATCGTGAGTGGCACAGTTCGGCGCTTCGATCGCTCCGATGTCATTCTCGATCTCGGGAAATTTGAAGCCATCATGCCGCAGCGCGAACGCGTCGTGGTCGAGGATTACAACGTCGGCGACCGTCTCCGCGCTTATGTCGTGGCGGTGGAAAACGGCGTGCGCGGGCCGGAGATCATCATCTCGCGCAGTCATCCGAATTTCGTTAGGCGGCTTTTCGAGCTCGAAGTGAGCGAGATCGCCGATGGCACAGTGGAAATCCGCGGCATCGCCCGGGAAGCCGGTTATCGCACGAAGATCGCGGTCTTCAGCGACAACCCGAAAGTCGATCCGGTCGGCGCCTGCGTCGGCATGCGCGGTTCGCGGGTGAAGAATATCGTCCGCGAGCTGAACAACGAGAAGGTCGACATCATTCGCTGGAGCTCCGACCCGAAGGAGTTCGTGCTTGAGGCACTAAAACCCGCGAAGGTGAAAAACCTCGTCTTCGACCTGGAGAAAAAAAGCGCCACGATCTCCGTGGATGAAGACCAGCTCTCGCTCGCGATCGGCAAGAAAGGCCAGAACGCTCGCCTGACCAGTCGGCTCACCGGTTGGGAGATTAACATCGAAAAAGAAGCGCCGAGCACGAGCGCGGTCGAGCAGAAGGTGGCGCACGCGGCGCAATCGCTCGCCAGCGCCCTCCCCATTACCGAGGAGCAGGCGATGACGCTGGTGAAGACCGGCTTTACGAATTTGGAAGGTTTGCAGGATGCCGAAATGCAGGACCTCGTGGATATCTTGAGCGTGGACGAAGAGAAAGCGCGTGAGATTTACGAGGCGGTGCATCAAGGCGCCCAGGCAACTTAATATGGCTGCGCGCTAAGTTGCTCACGGCCATGAGCAGAAACATTTTCAATGCCCACAAAAACGACGACGACCAAAACGACGGCGCGCAAAGCGCCTGCTGCCCGCAAGACGACGAAAACGGCTTCGTCAGCGGCAAAGTCGTCATCGACGCGGGCGCGCGCGGCTGCCGCTAAGCCGGCAAAGACGGCGAAAAGCGCGACGAGCGATAGGGGAAATCAGGTGCCTGCTGCTGTCGCGAAGACTGAAGAGATGATTGCCGAGCCCACGCCGACGAGTGCGCCGGTCGCAGCGAAGCCGACCTCGGCGAAACCTGAATCGGCCAAGCCTGCGGCAACTAAAATCCCTCCGGCGGTGGCGCCGACGCGGTCCGCTTTTGCGCCGATCACCGCTCGCAAACCCGTCGCAGCCAAGCCAGCGCCTGCAGCGGTTCCGGCTCCCGTCGCCAAGCCGGTGAGCGAAGCCGTTTCCCTGATCGATCCGCAAACGCCGAAGCCAAAACGCGCTCCGGTCGAGGGAGGCCTGAAACGTTCTGTCCTCCCGCCGATTTCCAAGATCCGCGACCCGCAGCCGACTGCACCGGAACCGGTCGTGGCGCCGGCCGCTCCCGAAGTTTCCGCTGAATCGGAGACTGCCGAGGACAGCACCGGCGAAACGGAAGTGGCCGAGGACGGCCGCCCGATCATTCACATCAAGCCGCCGATCATTGTGAAGGATCTCGCCACCCAGCTCGGGGTGAAAAATTTCCAGCTCATCAAGGAGCTGATGGATGACTTCAATATTTTCGCGAACCCGAACCTGACCGTCGAGCCCGAGGTGGCGACGAAGATTTGCGACAAACACGGCTTCGCTTTCGAAATGGAGCGCCGCAAAAAAGATGGCGGTGTCCATAAGGTCGTCGAAGTCGTGGTCGCGCCGCCCCCGCCGGTCATCGAGACCGAGGACGAACTGAAGCTGCGCGGGCCGATCATCACTTTTATGGGCCACGTCGATCACGGCAAAACGTCGTTGATGGACGCGATCCGCAAGACGCGCGTGGCGGCGGGCGAAGCCGGCGGCATTACCCAGCACATCGGCGCCTACACCGTCGATTACGAGGGCACGCGCATCACTTTTCTCGACACGCCGGGTCACGCCGCCTTCACCGCAATGCGCGCGCGCGGCGCTGATGTCACGGACATCGTCGTGCTTGTCGTCGCAGCGGATGACGGCCTGATGCCGCAAACGATTGAGGCGATCAATCACGCAAAAGCCGCGCCGCACGTCACGATCATGGTGGCGGCGAACAAGATGGATTTGCCGGGCGCAAACCTCGATCGCTTGAAACAGCAGCTTCAGGAACACGGCCTCACCCCGGAAGATTGGGGCGGCGAAACGATCGTCGTGCCGGTTTCCGCCACGAAGGGCACAGGCATTCCGGAGTTGCTCGAGAACATGGTCGCGCAAGCGGAAATCATGGAGCTGAAATCTTCGCCGACCGCGACCCCGCGCGGGACCGTGATCGAAGCGCAAGTCGAGTCAGGCCGCGGGCCGACCGCGACCGTGATCGTGCCAATGGGCACGCTGAAAGTGGGCGAGCCCTTCATCTGCGGCAACTACGGCGGCAAGGTGAAATCGCTCGTCGACGACCATGGCAAACCGATCAAGTCGGCCGGTCCTTCCACCCCCGTGAAAGTTTTAGGGTTCTCCGGATTGCCGAATGCCGGCGACGAACTTCTCGTCATGGAATCGGAAAAATCCGCCAAGACCCTGAGCGAAGAACGCCTCGCGCAGAAGCGATCCGAGAAACTGAGCACGCCCCAGCGCGCGACGCTCGAGAGCCTGCTCCAGGCCGCGGATGGCAAGAAAGTCCTGCGTCTCGTGCTGAAGTGCGACGCCCAAGGTTCGCTCGAGGCGCTCATCGCTTCGCTCAATCAGATCGAGAGCAAGAAGATCGACCTCGACATGATTCACGCCGGCGTCGGCCCGATTTCCGAGTCCGATATCCTGCTCGCGAGCGCGTCGAATGCCGTGGTCGTCGGCTTCAACATCAAGGTCGAGAGCAACGCCGTGAACGCCGCGAAACGCGAAGGCGTGCAGGTGAAACTTTACAGCATCATCTACGAGCTCCTCGATCAGATGAGAGACGCGATGGCCGAGATGCTCGATCCGGAACATCGCGAAACCGTGATCGGCCACGCCGAGGTGAAGCAGGTTTTCCAGCTCAGCCGCGGCATCGTCGCGGGTTGTCTCGTCACCGACGGCCGCATCGGCCGGACCGCGCGCGCCCGGGTGCTGCGCCGTCGCCAGCCGGTTTACGATGGCGGCCTTTCCACGCTCCGTCGTTTCCAGGACGACGTGAAAGAAGTCCGCGTCGGTCTCGAGTGCGGCATCAAGCTGGGCGACTTCAACGAATCCCAGGTCGGCGACATCATCGAGTGCTACCAGCTCGAACAGGTCGCGCAGAAACTGTAGCCGGGGGCGCTGACCCCGGCCGGCGTCAGCGCCGCCGGCTACAATCATTGCCATGAAACATCGACTTCTCCGCGTTAACGAACTGCTCAAGCGCGAGCTTAGCGCGCTCCTCGTGCGCGAGCTCTCGTTTCCGGATTTGCTCGTGACCGTGAATCAGGTCGACGTCACGCCTGACCTGAAAAACGCGCACGTTTTTATCAGCGTTCTTGGGTCCAAGGGCCGCAAGGAAGTGCTCCCGAAACTGGAAGCCAATCGCGTCCAGCTCCAAGCCGCTCTTTCCAAACACGTCGTGCTCAAGTACACGCCGCACCTTGTTTTTCATCTCGACGACTCAATCGAGCGCGGCTCGCGCGTCCTTGAGATCATGCAGCAAATCGAACCCGCTTCCGTCCCAAAAGAGCCTAACGAATGAACGCCACCAACATCGCACCAGCAGCCGGCACGGCCGCCGCTACACCAGTCAGCCTCACGAACTCTTCCTTCGCGGAAATTGCCGCGGCCTTGCGTGAGCACGACAGCTTTGTCGTCCTCAGCCACGTGCGCCCGGATGGCGACGCGCTCGGGAGCCAGATCGCGATCGGTCTCGCGCTCCAGCAGCTCGGGAAAAAAGTAAAAGTCTGGAACGAGGAAGGCCTGCTCGAGAAGTTTTCCTTCCTGCCCGGCGGCGAACTCGTGACGCTGCCGCCTAACGAACCCGAAGATTTCGATGTGGTCGTCGCGCTCGACACTGCGACCCGCCAGCGTCTCGGCGACAACGTTCTCGCCGCCGTGGGCAAGGCCAAGCTCTGGATCAACATCGATCATCACCCGAGCAATCCGCACTACGGCAATCTCGTGCACATCGACTCGATCGCGTCCGCGACCGGGCAGATTTTATTCGAGCTGCTCCAGAGCCAGGACGTGCCCCTCGACGA
>JBPCRH010000140.1:0-6241 GCA_050997075.1 Chthoniobacterales bacterium | reverse complement strand
GCGTTGTCCCGCCATATAATGATGAGCGAGGCGCCGCAGATCTTCATAAACGAGAGGTGTGAGTTGATCGAGCGCGTTCCCATCTCCTTGCCGCCAGTCGGCGAGCAGCTGGGTTATTGCTTGAGGGGAGAGCGGAGGCATGGGGTAGGCTTTCGTCGCCGTCTTTCACCTTAATTTTTTCCCTCTCCGAAAGCTCGAAAAAAAATTCCCGGTCGAATGATCACTTCGGCCGGCCTTTCTTGTTTCCCTAGTAGAAGGAAAATTAAAAACCAAAAGAAAGAAACCACAACTATGAAAAGACTAATGAAGACAATAGTGGGCGTCGGAATCTCCGCTCGTACACTGGTCAGCCTCCTCGCCGCGGCAGCGGCGTTCGGCATGTCCGGCACCGCGCTGGCGGGCGACGATTCACAAGACAGTACTGCGCAAGTTTGCAGCAATCAGACGCTCCACAACTCATATGTATTCGCCGCGCAAGGGTTCAATATCGTCAACGGTGCCGCGCAACCGAAAGCCATCCTTGAAGGCATGAATTTCAATGGAGACGGTACGCTCTCCATTCCGTTCGTCACGGTTAGCATTAATGGCTCCGTTAATCACTTTCCTCCGGGAACGGGAGTCTATACGGTTCAAGCAAATTGTCAGGGGACCATCACCGTTAACAACGGCCCGAGCTTTGACATATTCGTCCGGCCCAGCGCCAAGACCTTTTGGTTGATCCAGACCGATTCAAACACGGTGTTGCAGGGGACGGCAATTAAGGTGCCAGGGGCGCCGTAGAAGGGTATCGCTTTGAGCGTCGAAGGCTGACCGTTTTCCGGGACGGCCGGCCTTCTCTCCTGTATCGGACGAACAAAACGACTGCGCTCCCAACGGCCTGCGAACTCCCAGATGAGACGGCCTTCCTTAGTTTGACCTGATTGTTAATTTCACCGGACGCGGCGAGTCAATCTCTTCAACGCCTCTTCCTTGGATCGTAAAAAACTCGCGACGCGGAATGCATTTAAATGACCCGACATCCGAAGCCCGGGGGGAATCCGGGGCTTCACCATCCGCACAGAAGCCGAAGGCGATAACGATAAGGCCTTCCCTCGCATCCCCTAAACTTCGAAAACTTCTACCTGCGAAACCGTCTCAACAAAATTTTCTCAATCGGATGAACACTTTCGCCAGCTTTTCTTGTTTCTCTCAATAGAAGGCAAATCACGAAATTCGCCTCACACCCACCAACCTGGAATCAGAAACCTCACCACTCCGATTATGAAAATCCATCCTCGTTCGCGTTTGGCCTGTTTGGCCCTCGCTCTTAGTGCCCTCTTCCCTCTTTCCGCCGCTCACGCGCAAAAGCAGTGGCACGCTACCGTGGGCGCCCAAGGTGAGGACAAAGGCCATCAGGCGATGGCGTTTCTTCCCAATGAAATCTGGATTCACGCGGGCGACAGCATTACGTGGACGTTCGACGCGGACAATATCCATACCGTGACCTTTCTAAGAGCGGACCAGCAACGTCCATTTTTCCTTGCTGGATGTCCCGGTTTTTCATCCGACCCCGCGACGTTCGATGGCTCGACCTGCGTGTCCACTCCGCCTTTGGTAAAGGGAAGCACCTTCACCGTAAATTTCCCGGCGGCCGGAAATTTCAAGCTAGTCTGCCTGGTCCACCCAAATATGGATGGAACCATTCACGTTTTCGGTCTTTCCGAGCAGCTTCCGCATGGTCAGCCCTTCTATGACCAGCGGGCGGCAGATGAGCGGAAAGACCTACTGCTGAATCCGATCGATCGAGCTGCCGGCCGCGACAATCAGCCTAACCGGAAACATGAACACGGAGTGGCCGCTGGCATCGGGGCGGTCTCGGCGACAGCTGGAGGATCTCAGACACTCTCGGTCATGCGGTTTCTCAAAGACCCGACTACAATCCATGCTGGGCAGACGGTCGAGTGGACCAATCTTGATCCGGTAGAGCCGCATACCATTACCTTCGGGGTCGAACCGCCCCCGCCCTTGGATCCCCCTTCCTCCGACGTGACCGTGGATGCGGATGGGGCGCGGCATGCCGTGATCAGTTCAACCTCAGACCGTACCCACTCCGGGTTCATCATAGCGGCGCCGCAAGAACGGCTTGGGCTGCAACAGGCGCCTCTGCGCGTTACGCGCTTCCGGGTAACTTTTCCGCGTGCGGGAAGCTTTCCTTACATCTGCGCGATCCATGACCAACTGGGCATGAAGGGAACGGTGATCGTTCTTCCATAAGAGAATTCTCCACCAAGAGTGAGTTAGACCTTTGGCTCGCGGCAGACAGCCCGAAAGTGTAGGAGTGCGAGCAGCGTTTTTTCCGGGGAGCATACGCGCCATCGCGAACTTTCCTGCCACCCGCCATCGAATGGAGAGGGCGCGCGAATATGCTCTTTTTGGTGAGGCGCGTACGCTCCCCGAATGCCCCCGGCCGCATGTAGTGTAATCACCAAGCGGTATTAACAAGCACTGGGCGTTGACTGTTAGAAAAACTAGAGCGCGCCGGAAGCAGAAAGAAGGCGGTGCGGGGCAGGACCGACGCGACCGGCGTGGCCCTAGTGGAAAGCCGATCAGCGTTCAGGGTCACGTGCCTCGCAACGAGGGGCGGCGGAGGAGGTGCCGCAGAAATTATCGCGCCACTCGCTCGATTGGCGTTAGCGGGAAGAAGTTGCCTTTTGCCTGCTCGGGAGGATGGAGCAGTGATGCAATTCGTTCCACCTGTGGTGATCGCTTCCGCCAACGGCCACCGCTACAAAAATGGTGGCGACCTGACCTGCGTGGAGAAAGGGTTCACCGAGATGATGGCAGGTGCGGACGTCCTCGACGCTCTCATCGCCGGGGTCAATATCCTCGAGCTCGACCCGGAGGAGACGAGCGTTGGCTACGGGAGTTTGCCTAACGAAAACGGCATCCTCCAGCTCGACGCCTCCTGCATGCACGGCCCCACCAAACGCGCGGGAGCCGTCGCATCACTCGAAGGCGTGCGCACCCCTTCGCTCGTCGCCCAGGCGGTGATGGAAAATGCCGGGCATCATCTCCTCGCCGGCCAAGGCGCGTAGGATTTCGCGCGCGCGCAGGGTTTCACGATCGAGACCGATCTCAACTCCGAGAACTCGCGTCGCCTCTACCAAGAATCGCAGCGACGGAGCGCGGCGGCCGGCGCCGACGATTCGGCGTCGCGGCGCGCGGCCGGCCAGCGCGTTCTTGCCGAGGTCGTGGCCGAAGGCCTGATCGATCCGCTGCACATTCACGGCACGATTAACTGCAACGGCATTAACGCCCGGGGCGAAATCAGCGGCGTCACCACCACGAGCGGCACCGCCTGGAAACTGCCCGGCCGCGTCGGCGACTCGCCGATTTTCGGCGCCGGACTTTATGTCGACGGCGCGGTCGGCGCCGCGGGCTCGACCGGTCGCGGCGAGTCGAATCTCTTCAGCCTTTCCTCATTCCTCGTCGTCGAAAACATGCGCCGCGGTCTCTCGCCGAGAGAGGCCGGCCTCGACGCTCTGCAGCGTGTCGTCCAAAACACCGTCGACCCGCAACTCCTGAACGCCCGCGGCATGCCGAACTTCGGGCTCAATCTTTACGCGCTCAATGCCCGCGGCGCATACGCGGGCGTTTCTCTCTACGCCGGTACGCACTTCGCCCTTTGCACGGAGCGCGGCGCGGAGACGCTGCCCTGCACGCCACTCCTCGAAGGGCGTGCGGACGACTGAAGACTCGTTAGGCGAATGGCTGTGGACGTTTCGCCCTGCGAAACGCGGGTGTCGATTGGACCACGGTGCGAACCCCCGCGCTTCGCAGAGCGAAGCGTCTACAGTTGTGCGCCGACGAGTGAAGGACGCTAGGCGTCGGACGCTTGGCGCCGGGTCATGACCTGCGTGGTCTGCCGGACTTTGAAGATGCTGTTCTCCGGGAGGACGCCGCGAAAATTCGTGCCCGGATAAATGAAGCAGTCGCGCCCGATGATCGAGCCGGGATTGAGAACGGCGTTGCAGCCAATCTCGCTCCGGTCACCGATGATCGCGCCGAACTTTTTCAATCCCGTGGCAATCAACCCGTCGGTCGCGAGCACGGAAATCTCCGCATGATCGAGTTTCACGTTCGACAGAATGACTCCGGCGCCGAGGTGCGCCCGGTAGCCGAGAATCGAATCACCGACGTAACTAAAATGCGGCACCTGTACCTCGTCGAAGAGGATGCAGTTCTTGAACTCGCAGGAGTTGCCCATGACCGCGCCGTTCCCGACGATGACGTTTTCGCGCACGTAGCAGCCGCTCCGGATGTGGCAGTTCTCGCCGATCCAGGCCGGGCCTTTTAACATCGCGCCCTGCTCGACGATCGTGCCGCGCCCGATGAAGACCGAGCTGCTGATAAATGGCTTCCCCACGAGCTCGCCGAGGACCGCCGGCTTGAGCCGGAACTTCAGGTAGCTCGGGATCTGCTTGAGCGCGTCCCAGGCGTATTTTTCCGGCTCGAAAAGCTTCGAGTGCGCGGTGTGTCCAAGTTCGAAAAATTCCGCGGCCGTAAACATATTCGTTAGGCGCCGGCTTTGGGCGTCACTACTTGTCCATCTTTCGTATCGCGCGCTTCCCAGCCGAGCTCGCTTAGTTGATCGCGAATTTCATCGCTCTTCTTCCAGTCGCGCGCCATCCGCGCCTGCGCCCGCGCCTCCGCGAGCTGGATAATTTCGGGCGTCGGGTTCGTCTCGGTCGCCTCGAGCGCGAGGACGCTGTTGATCTTACCCCACCATTCGAGCCAGGCGAGCGCGCGCGCGGAATCGATCCCGCCATCAAGCTCGCGATTGCTCTCGCGGATCTGGTCAAAGAGATGGCCGAGCGCCGCGGAAATATTGAGATCGTCGTCGAGCGCCGCGGCGAATTTATCGTCTTCGATCGTCTTCGGCTGGTGCACCTGCCGTTCGCCGGCGCGCGCCGCTTCCCAGAGTCGGCGGAGCCATTCATCGAGACGCGCGAGCGCTTGCCGCGCTTCTTCGAGACCGTCGAAAGTAAAATTCAGGGGCGCGCGGTAATGCACGCGGAGGAGCGCATAGCGCACTTCACGGCCGCTATAGCCTTTCGCGAGCAGATCCGGCAGGACATAAAAGTTGCCTAACGACTTCGCCATTTTTTGTCCTTCCACAAGCAGGTGCGCGCAATGCAGCCAGTAGCGCACGAAAGGCGCGAGGCCGCTGCAACCTTCCGATTGCGCGATTTCCGCTTCGTGATGCGGGAAGATGTTGTCGACCCCGCCGCAATGGATGTCGAGCTGGTCGCCTAACAACGCCGTCGACATCGCGCTGCACTCGATGTGCCAGCCCGGCCGGCCGCGACCCCATGGGCTTTCCCACGCGACCGTGCCGTCCTCTTCGTCCCACGCTTTCCAGAGCGCGAAATCCCCGACGTGCTCCTTGTCGTATTCATCGTTCTTCACTCGCCCCGTCGACTTCAATTCGGCGAGATTGAAATGCGCGAGCTCGCCGTATTTCGGGAAACGATTGATCCGAAAATAAACCGACTTGTCCTCGGCCTGATAAGCGAGCTCGCGTTCGATCAACGTCTTGATCATAGCGATCATGGCCGTGATGTAGCGTTCCTCCGTCGCCGCCGGGAAGGCGCCGGGCATCTTGATCTGGAGCGCCTCGAGGTCCGCAAAGAACGCTTCCTTAAACGGCGCGGTGAACTCCGCGAGCGGGAGATTTTCTGCGCGGCTGCCGCGGATGGTTTTGTCGTCCACGTCCGTCAGGTTCATCACGCGGTGGACTTTAAATCCGCGCAACTCGAGATGACGCTGGAGCAGATCTTCAAAGACGTAAGCGCGGAAGTTGCCGATGTGCGCGCGGCTGTAAACCGTCGGGCCGCAGGTGTACATCTTCACGATCTTTCCCTCGGGATCGATCGGCCGGAATTCCTCCAGGGTGCGCGTGTAGGTGTTGAAAAGCTGGATCGCAATCGCTTGTCGTTAGGCAGAGTGGCCCATTTTTTCGACGCTGGCGACCGCCAGCGCCGCCATCCCTTCGTCGCGACCGATCGCGCCCATCCCTTCGTTCGTCGTCGCTTTCAATCCGACTTGCCCGCTCGCGAGCGCGAGCGCCTGCCCGATCTTCTCCCGCATCGCTTCGAGGTGCGGTCCGATCTTTGGTGCCTCAGCGATCAGGGTCGCGTCGATGTTCGCGATCCGGTAATTCTGTTCCGTCAGAATTTCCCCGACCCGCCGCAAAATCTCC
>JBPCRH010000452.1:0-12299 GCA_050997075.1 Chthoniobacterales bacterium | reverse complement strand
CCTTTCCCTGGGGCGAGGGACGGAAGAAAAGGCAGAAGGAAGAAGTGGGGAAAGCTCAAGGCAGCGGGTGGGACGACCGACCTTCTGAACGACGCCCGATACCGGAGTCGCGGACGCGGAAAGGTGTGGCAATTTGCGAGGGGGCCGGCTCATACTGGAGGCAACCACAAAATATATGTTTCATTTAATCTGGTACATCCTGGTCGGTTTAATCGCAGGGGTCGTCGCGAAGTCCGTCATGCACGTGCACATGACACTCTTCTGGACCATCATCCTCGGCATCATCGGCTCGATTCTCGGCGGAGCCGTGACCCATCTCTTTGCCCGGCCGTCCAATCCCCGGTTTCATCCGGCCGGCCTCATCTTCTCCTCGCTCGGCGCGATCCTCGTGCTCTATGCCTGTTTCAAACTGAAGATTCATTTCCCGACGGTACGGTAGGGGAGCCTCGGCTCAGAGGCGGTTATCAGTTATTTCGGGATTCGTTGTTCGGGACGGCGCGGCGGATGCGCTGGGCAATCCGTTATTGGTTCTTGGTTCTTTTTGGGGGGACCCGCCTTCGTCGAGCTACGGCGTGGCAGGGCCCGCCTTCGTCGAGCTACGGCGTGGCAGGATATGCGAAGAGAAAGCGGAAAGTTGAAAGCTGACCTCTGACAGCTGACATCTGAATGGAGCCTGGACGACGGACAGCAGGGAATTAATCGGACGTCGCGTCCTCCTACGAGGGTATGAAATCATTGATGTTTGGCGGGTTGGCGGCGGGGTTGTTGGTTCTGGCGAGCGGATGGTCCGCGCCGGAGGCCCGGGCGGATGGGGCGAAAGTTCCCGCGAAGGAAGTGCTCAAGGCGCGACTCACTCCGCTCCAGTATGAGGTGACGCAGAATAACGGAACGGAGCCGCCGTTTCAGAATGCTTATTGGAATAACAAGAAGCCGGGGATCTATGTGGATATCGTCTCGGGCGAGCCGCTCTTCAGTTCGAAGGATAAGTTTGATTCGGGGACGGGCTGGCCCAGCTTTACCAGGCCGCTCGTGCGCGAGAACGTCATGGAGGTGCCGAAGGATGAGTCCATCGATGTGCGCTCGAAGCAGGCTAACTCTCATCTGGGCGACAAATTCCACGACGGCCCGCCTCCGACCGGGATTCGTTATTGTCTGGACTCGGCGGCCTTGAAGTTTATCTCGGCAGCGGATCTGGCGAAGGCGGGTTATGCAAAGTTTGCGCAGGACTTTGCCGGGACCAGTGAAAAGAAGGGTTCCAAGGAGCCCTAAAATTCGATTCGAATAAAACCCCGCCGAGCGCATCTTAACGTATGTAACCAGAAGCGCTGGTATGTTCCAGCCGCCACTCCTGATCGAGGGCTCCGGTCCGCTCACATTGGGCGGGCTTATGGTTTTGTTAGCTAAACAAAACTAAAAAGATGAAAATGAAAACACTGACCCGTGTCATCGCCTGTACCGTAATCGCCGCCTTCTCCGCCGCCACTCTGATGGCCGGTGAGATGAAGGAAGGCGAAATGATGCACGACGGCGTGATGATGAAGGACGGCAAGATGATGGTGATGAAGGACGGCAAGACGATGGAAATGGAAAAAGCCATGACGATGTCCGACGGCACCAAGGTGACGAAGATGGGCAAGGTAAAGATGAAAGATGGCAAGACCATGATGATGAAGGACGGCGAGATGGTCATGATGGACGGCAAGATGATGATGATGAAAGACGGCAAGATGATGGAGATGCACTAGCTCCGCCGCCGAGAACTTAAGAAATTGAAAGACCGGCGCTCCTTTGGGGGGCGTCGGTTTTTTCTTTGGAAACGCTGAAGGGTGCCCGTGGGAATGGTGGGAATTGGACGAACGGAGCGAGCTGGGGAGGCGCGACATAGTGGAACGCTGACATCGGAAGTGTTCGGTTGTTTCTGAAAAGGCCTCGCTTTTGCCCCCTTGAGCCTGGAGACTCTTCGCAGTTGCCTCATCCGCCGCACCTGATTTTCCATGGCCAACCCTGATACGATGGCGCTTGCGGCGCAGGCCGGAGCCGCAGGGCTGGAAGCAATCCTGGTAGGTGGGAATGCCGTAAACCTTTACTCCTACTCGCGCACAACGTTTGATGTCGATCTGCTCGTGCGCGAAGGGGACGCAGAACCGTGGCTGGCGTTCTTCAAAGCGCGCGGCTATGCCATCTCCCGGCGCACGGCGAACTTCATCCGGCTGCGCTTCGAGGCCGATCCCGCCGGGGCGCTTCCGCTGGACTTGATGCTGGCTAACGAACAGACCTTTCACAGAATCCAGGCGGGAAGTCAGCGCTGTGAGATCGGCCACGAACTGACACTCGCCATTCCCAGTGCGCTGCATCTGATCGCGATGAAGTTGCACGCGCTGCGCAATCCGCACCGGGTGGAGAAGGGTGTTGACCTGCAGGATGTGCGACACGCGATTAAGACTGCCAAGAGCGACGTCTCCAGCCCGGAGGTCCGCGTGATTCTGGAGCATTATGCCAGCGATGCCATCCGACGAACCATCGAAGACGAATTCGGAAACCGGCCGGGTGCGTGAGAGTCCCGCACTCTTTGACCTGCCGGAATTCGATTCGCTTCCGGCGACGGAGGGGCTGAGCAACCTGGAAGCCTTTCAACTGAGTCAGCGTCATGCGCTCTCCCTGCTCCCGGCGCTGCTGGCTCAGCATCGTCTCGATCGAGAGGATGCCGGCGGGGAGCGCTTTTCTCTCTAGCTCACCGGGGTCGTGGAAGCTCGCGGCCGGCACCCTGTAGCGGCGGTCTGTGACCGTCGTGTTCGAAGAGAGCACATATCGTTGAGGAAACGACGCGAGGGGACGGCGCTCATAGAGCGCCGCTACAGAGCGGCCCGCCTCCGTCGAGACTACGGCGTGGCCGGAAATCGGGTCGGATGCGCTGAGCTAGCGCATGCTACAACCAGAGATTCTCCGGTTTTTTGCTTTCTACCTCCCACTTTTTAACTCTTACTTTCCGCCGATATGAATTCTGGAATTAACATCGTGCGGGCGATCACTGGACTCAGTGCTTTGTCCCTCAGTCTCGCGGGCCTGGAAGCCTCACCCGCAGTGGATCAGGAGCTAGCCCAGCAGATCCTCGACACCATGCTGCAGGTCCACGGCGTCCAGCCCGGCTTCCGTCCGGTCCACGCCAAAGGGGTGGTGTGCGAAGGAACCTTCACTGCCTCCAAGGAAGCCGCGGCTCTTTCGCGCGCCGCTCATTTCCAAGGGGACACCGTGCCCGTGACGGTGCGCTTCTCCGATGGGGCGCCGGACCCGCACGTCCCCGACTTCTCGCCCGAGGCCGGGCCGCGGGGGTTGGCCATCCGCTTCCTCCTCCCCGGGGGAGAGAAGACCGATATCGTGGCCATGTCGCACAACGGTTTTGTCGTCGCGACGCCCGCGGAATTTCTCGCCCTCCAGAAAGCGGTGGTCGCGACCGACCCGAGCAAACCGCATCCGTGGCCGGTGGAAGATTTTCTCGGGAGTCATCCGCTCGCGCTGAAATTCGTGCAGGAGATCGGGGCCAGACCCGCCAGCTTCGGGACCGCGGCGTTCTTTTCCAATGACTCCTTTGTTTTCGTGAACAAAGAGGGGAAGAAACAGGTGGGACGCTATAAGTTTCTACCCGTAGCCGGAGCACAAGACCTGACGGAAGCAGAGGCCAAGGGCAAGACGCCTGACTACCTCACTGACGAACTCAAGGAGCGGCTCGCGAAAGGCCCGGTGCAGTTCCGTCTGGTCATCCAAATCCCGAACCCGGGCGATGTCACGAATGACCCCTCGATCGTCTGGCCCGATGATCGCAAGACGATCGAGGTCGGCACGACCAGTGTGAACTCGATGGTGGCCGAGAGCGATGCGGCGAGCCAGAAACTTGCCTTCGCCCCCACGCCCTTGCCCGATGGGATAGAGTTATCCGACGATCCCTTTCCCGCGTTGCGTTCGGCCGTCTATACGCTCTCGGTGAAACATCGGCAGGCGGCAGAAGGTAAGAAGTAACCGTGTGGCCGATGCTGGAAAGGGGCGGGGCAGTCCGCGACTTCGAGGAGGCGGATGTAGGATAGGCTTCCAGCCTGTCTCGGCGAGCGGGGTTTCAGCCTGCTCTCTGCGGTTGGGGAGACGACAGGCAGGATGGCTTTCGGCCGAGTCAAGCTGGAAGCCTGACTTCTGCTGGGCCGGTTTGGAAGACAATGGGCGAGACGCCGCGTTGGCCCCACAGGCTGGAAGCCTGTGCTACGGGAAGAAACGTCGCGTCAAGCACCTCTCGAAGAACGATACATCCCGCAGCCGATCGATGGCCGAATCTAGGGCAACATGTTTCGCTGGATCTTTCGCCTCGTCGCAATCACTGTCGCTGGTAAACTCATCAACCGGTTTCTCGGCGGCCAGCGCGGGAATGCTCGGCCGGCGCAGAGGCGCGTCTAAGCCGCGCGCATGTTCGGATTTTTTTCCTCCCGAACCGGGTGTCTTGGTTCGATCGTCATCTCTGTTCTGGGCACGATTCTGCTCACTTTGCTCCTGCGCGGGTGCCACGGGTAGGCGGTCTGAGTAGCGCGGCTACTTTGGAGGCGACGGCGTTGCGCCGCAGTTATTGGTTAACGGTTAAGATCAGGATCTTTGAAAACCCGGTGGCTGCTCCGGCCGGAAGGAAAAAGGTGGAATGGAGGGAGCGACGCCGCGGCCGCTGGTCGACGGTTAATGGTTGTGAGGGGAAAACTGAGCTCTGATCTCTGCCCGCCGATCGCTGGCATCCGCTGGAATTTGCTCACTGAAACCTGGGCCGGGCGCAGATTCGGGGTGAAATGCGATTCCTCGTGGTGAAGCAGTTTCTCCTAGTTTTCATGGCGATCGGACTCTGTGGTCTTGGGGTCGCTCGAGCTGATGAGAGTGTGCAGGCGGCGCAAACCCGGCTGAAAGAGGGCGGCTTCTATTTTGGCGAGGCCAACGGCATCTACGACGGGGCGACGGGCGCGGCGGTGGCCCGCTACCAAATCCGTCATGGGCTCGCGATCTCGGGCAAGCTCGATGCCGGGACGATCAAGGCCCTCGGTCTGGTGAAGGCAAAAGCGAACGCGCCCGAGCCGTCGGCCACCTCGGGTTCCTGGCGTCAGCTGCGCAATGGCGACATGCAGTTTCTGAAGGAACTCGACACCAAAGCGACGCCACCGCCCCGCGCTCGGGCGCGCTCCCGGCCGGGGCGTGCGCCCGCCGCGGGAGTGGCGGAAGGGCCGCCGGTGGATGTGGTCTCCCCGGCTTCGGGTGGGGAGATGAAGTCGAACACACCGGGCAGGCGGCAGCCGTCCGAGGCCGCGGCCAGCGCGGAACGGTTGCGGGATTATATCGGCGCGTTTGTCCTGGCTGGGCTCGATCCGCAAGTGGGGGCGGAACTCGAGTTTTTTGGCGCGCGGGTGGATTACTTCGGCGAACGGAATCTCGTTCGCGCGCGCATCCGGCGCGATTTGGTGCGCTACGATGAGCGCTGGCCGGAGCGCCGGTTCTGGCTTGCGGGAGAACCAGAGGTCGAAGAAAAGGCGCAGGGCAAACTGAAGGTGACTTTCCCGCTGCGCTACGAATTGCGACGCGGGTCGAAACACGCCTCGGGCAAGTTGCTGAAAACGCTCACGCTGCGGAAGACAAGCGGCGATGACTTTGAAATCGTCGCGGTGAATGAGCGGAAGGCGCTACGAAAGTAGAAAGTAGAAAACGGCCAGCTGACCACCGCGCGTTCCGCCGGATTACGGTCGTCGGACGGCAGCCGCGAATTCGGTATCCGAAGCGGGAGTGGGCCGGTCACCTCTATATGGATATGAGGCTAGCTTAAAGATCGCGCAGTATCCGATGTTCTCCGTGAAAATGGCTGAAAGCCGTTTTGGCAGAACTCTACGGGCGGCCGGTGCGGCTTTGATCTGGATCATCACGCTTCCCTGCGCCGCGTTCACCATGTTATGCGTGATGGCCTGGGATGCGATGCGCGGCTGAGCGCCGGGCAACTGATTGCGGATTGATGATCGCTGATTGGTGATTACGGATGTCTGACCTCTGACCTCCGGCTTCTGGCCTCTGGCTAATGGGGCAAGCTGTCCTCCGGATTTGACGACGCAGCGTTTTGGCCGCAGCCGTTCATCATGGACACGAAACAAGTCGGCGAGAAGGTGGTGGAGCTGGTGCGCAAGCAGGCCTGGCACGAGGCGATCGATACGCTCTATGGCGATGAAGTGGTGAGTGTGGAAGCGCAGGGCCGGGAGGGCGAGTCGCCCGAGAAACGCGGGATCGATGCGGTGCGGGCCAAGGCGGATTGGTGGGTCGCGAGCATGGAGGTCTACGAGTTCAAGGCGACGGGTCCGTTTGTGGCGCATGATCGCTTTGTCGTGCTCTACGACGTGGATTTCAGCGAAAAAGGAAAGCCCGATCGCATCCAGATGTCGGAGGCCGGTGTCTACACGGTGAAGGAGGGCAAGATTGTGCGGGAAGAGTTTTTGCCGCTGGCGGAAGAGAAGGGATGAAGGAGATGAGGCGGCGGCGGCGCCGCCGGGTTCTCAGTTATCAGTGATTGGTTATTGCTCGCGAGGAAGATTTCTTCTCGAATATTCAGTAACGAATACCCGGTAGCCGGTCGACGCGGCACTCCCGCGGTTATTCGTTAGCTGTTTTCAGGAAGAGAGCACTTCTCTAGAATAACCAGTAACGAATAACTCGTAACCAATAACCAGCCGGCACGGCTACCCCGCCGCACGGCCTACTTTCTCCGAGACTTCGTCGACGCCTTTTTGGATCGCTTCAACGTTTGGCTTCACTCCGCTGAGAATAGCGTGCCCTTCCTCGGAGACTTTCTTGATCCGTTGCGCCTGTTGATTGAGCTGGTCGAGGACGGCGTTTTGCCTACTTGAGATGCGGTGCATCCACCAGAAGCAGACACCCCAGCAGAAGATATCGGCCACGGTGACCAGGTAGAGAAGGACGCGAGGCATCGCTGAGAATTAGAAAGCCGCCGGGAAATGACCCCGGCGGCTCTCTTGTTTCAAATGAGACGGCTCTTAGCTGCCCATCCCGAGCGAGTCGAGCGTCGGCTCGTCAATCGCGGCGGTGGTATAGAGGCCGTTGTCGGACTGGTAACCAGTGAGCGCTTCGCGGGTCAGCGGCCCGAGGAGGCCATCGACTTCACCTTTGTAGTAACCCATCTCCTGGAGCGAGGCCTGGACGTCGGCGATCACGCGATCCGGCGGGAGCGCCTGGCGGCCGGCATAGATCGGGCCGTTATAGGCATAGTATTGACCGGTCGACTGAGTGGTAAACGCAGGATACCAGTAACCCGCGTTGAAGTAATAGTAACCGCCGGCGATGAGCTCGACCCGCTGGTAGTGCGAGCGGTAGTAGCCGAGGTCGTGGCGCTGCGGTCGGTAAGAGCGGAAGGCGCTGTATCTCTCGCCCCGCCAGTTCTGGCTGTTCTCGATGGTGTAGTTCTGGTTGTAGGTGACGCTCTTGATCTGCTGTGGTTTCGGCTGGGCGCTAAAGGAGGCGTGCGCCGCGCGAATCTTCTGGATATTAGCGGGCCGCTTCGGCTTGCCGTTTTTACTGGTGTTCGTGGCCTGGGCGTTAGCCGGCGCCGTGTTGGCGGCAGGAGCGGCTTGGGCCTTCACATTGGCTTTGGCATTCGCTTTCGCGGCGGGAGCCGGGGTGGCGGCCTCGCTGGCAGCGGCGGATTGCCGCCCGGCGCGGCGCTCTTTCCGAGTCTGGGCGTTTACCTTGGCGTTAGGCGTGGTCGCCGTCGCGTCGGTGGCGGAAGCCGCAGTGGCGGCTTTCTGGCGTGCGGCCTGGCGTTCTTTCCGGGCCAAGGCGTTGGCGTTGGCCTTGCCATTCGGCGTGGTCGCGTCGGCCGCGGGAGCCTGCGCGCTATTGTTCTCCATCGCAGCGGCGCGATCCTTCGCTTTCCGGCCGGCGTGCGGACGAGCAGCGGGTTGCTCGGCCTGCGCGGCAGGCGCCTGGGTATTGCCCTGGGCCGCGGCAGCGCGTTTTTCCCGGTGCTCCTGACGCTGTTGTTTCTTGTTCGGCGCCGGCGAGGCGTCTTCCTGCTGGGCAGTCGCGCTGATGGCCAGCGCGAACGAGCAGCTAATGAGTAATGTGATAAGTTTTTTCATCGTTAATCCTTGGTCGGTTGGTTTGGTTAGTTATTCAGTGTCTCCTGAATAAAGAGGCGTGGCACATGTTCCAGCCGTATCCTCGCCCTAACGACGATTCGGGGCGGAGGGGGCCTGCGGCCGGTTATTTGTTATTTGTTAATGGTTAGTGGACGGAAAGAAACCGACCAAACCAGTAACGAATAACGGCTAACCAATAACTGCGCGCGACAGCGCGCGCACCATGTAGCGCGCGTCGGGGCCGTAGCTGGCGAGTTTCCGGCGGAGCGCGGGGGTCTCGCGGACTTCAAACTCATGACGTTCCCAAAAAGCGGCCGCGTGGTTGACCGCGACCAAAGCGATCGCGGGCAGGCCTGCGGCCCGCGTTATTTCTACGAGATGCTCGATAATCTCGGCGGCGCGGCCCGCCCCGCGCGCGTCTGGATGCAGGGCGAGATCGTGGAGATACATGACCGCGGGGTCGGCGGGAAGAGCGTCGAGCAGGATGTTGAGCGAAGGCGGGTCGTCGGCCAGCGAGGGGTAGGCGATGAGGTAACCGGCCGTCATCCCGAGCGGAGCGAAGCGCAGTCGAGGGATCCCGTCGGGTTTCCTTTTAGATCCCTCTTGCGACTCGTGCTTCTCGGAGGCTCGACGGGATCCCTCGACTGTGCTCGGGATGACCGGATTCTCAGCGAGAACGAAGCAGCCGGCCGGGTAGAGCGCGAGCCGATTCGCGAAACAGGGCCGGCCTTCGAAGTGATCGGGGAAACCGATCACCGCGAGCGCCGCGACGGCGTCGAGATCGGCCTCAGTCATCGACCGCCACATTTGGACAGGATTTGGTGGAGGGAGTGAGAGCGGCGTGGATGCTTGCCCGCGGCCAAAACTCCGCGCCGCTGCTGTCGTTAGGCGAATTCCGAGACGAGTTCGCGATCGCGCGGGCGCTTGCTCTCGCCCGGCGGCTGCGGCGCCGGCGTCGTCTTCTCGTGATGCGTGCGCGCGATGAGGACGTAGAGCGACGGCACGATAAAAAGCGTGAAGAGCGTCCCGATGCTCATCCCGCCGACGAGCACGAGACCGATCGAGTTACGCGCTTTTGCGCCCGCGCCGGTGACGAGGACGAGCGGGAAATGGCCCGCCACGGTCGCGATCGTAGTCATCAGAATCGGGCGCAAACGGGTGCGCGCGGCTTCGGCGACGGCTTCGACTTTACTACGGCCCTGCTGCTGCAACTTGTTCGCGAACTCGACGATGAGGATGGCGTTTTTCGAGATCAGGCCCACCAGGGTGACGAGCCCGACCTGGCTGTAAATGTTCATCGTCGTCGTCCAGCCGTTGGTGAAGAACGGCACGTTGGGCGCGGGCATTTTCAGGAAGGTAAAAATAAGTGCTCCAAACATGGCCAGCGGGACCGACCCGAAGAGAATGATGAGCGGATCGCGGAAGCTGTTGAACTGCGCCGCGAGGACGAGAAAGATGAGTACGAAAGCGAGCGCGAACGCGGGTAGAAATTTGTCGCCCTCGGTCCGGAGCTGGCGGGATTCGCCGGTGTAATCGATCGAGTAACCCTTCGGCAAAATCTTCGCCGCTTCATCCTCGAGGAGTTTTAGTGCCTGGTCGGTCGGGAGGCCGGCGACGCCGCTGATCTTGACCGCATTGAGCTGTTGCATGCGGTTGAGCGAGCGTGGCACCACCTTCGTCTGGATGCTCGCGATCGTGCTCAACTGAATCAGTTTGTTGTCCGGGCCGGTGACGTAAATCTCCTTCAGCTGATCGGGGTTCAACCGATCGACGCGCTGGATTTGCGGGATGACTTTGTAAGCGCGCCCGGAAATGTCGAAGCGATTGACGAAGTTGCCGCCGATCATCGCCGACACGTCGGAGCCGACCTGCGCGAGGTTGAGGCCGAGGGCAGCGGCCTTGTCGTGATCGATCACGAGCTCGGCCTGTGGTTGATCGATCTTCGTATCGATGATGGGCGGAAAGTAGAAACTACCGCTTTTCATCGCGGTCGCCTGCAACTGCTTCGCGAACTCGAGCATCTGCTCCGGTTCCGCGGTGGACAGCAGGACGAACTCAAACGGGAACTGCCCGCCGCCCGGGAGCGCCGGCGGCATCACCGGAAACATCTGGATGGCCGGGATCGTCCCGAGCTTGGCCTGGACCTGGGGGAGAAGATCGAAGGCGGTTTCCTTGCGCTGATCCCACGGTTTCAGGACCATGCCGCCGAAGCCATTCGACGGAAAGGTGATCTGAAAAGTGAAGCGGGTTTGCGGGAAACTGAGGAAGACCTTGCCCGCGGCATCGGCGTAGGACTGGGTCTGCTCCATCGTGGAATTCGCCGGGGCGTCGACAATGCCGAAGATGATGCCCTGATCTTCGGTCGGCGCGAGTTCCTTGGCCGAGAGCGACATTTTCAGGAAGATCGCGGCGATGAGGGAAAGCCCGATCCAGGCAACATAAACTGCCGGGCGCACCTGCAGGGTACGATCGAGCTGGCGACCATACCAGTCACGCACCCGGTCGAAAGTGCGATTGATCCGGCCGGAGAAACCCTGCTCCTCTTCGCCCGCGCGCAGGAACGTCGCGGACATCACCGGCGAGAGCGTGAGCGCGACGACGCCGGAGATGGTGACCGCGCCCGCGAGCGTAAAAGCGAACTCGCGGAAGAGTGTGCCGGTAAGACCGCCCTGCAAACCAATCGGCACATACACGGCCGCGAGCGTGATCGTCATCGCAATGATCGGCCCGATCAGCTCGCGTGCGCCTAACAATGCCGCATCGAGCGGGCTGAGCCCTTCGCGCAGATGGCGCTCGACGTTCTCGACCACCACGATCGCGTCGTCGACGACGAGCCCGACCGAGAGCACGATCGCGAGGAGGGTGAGCAGATTGATCGTAAAACCGAAGATCTGCATGAGGAAGATCGCGCCGATGAGCGAGATCGGGATCGCGACGACCGGGATGATGACGGAGCGCCACGAGCCAAGGAAAAGGAAGATGACGATGATGACGATGAGGAGCGTCTCCATGAGGGTGCGGAAGACGTCGTGGATCGCGGTGTTGATGTACTCGGTGCCGTCGTAGGCGATGCGGCCGCTGAGACCGGTCGGGAGCTCACGCTGGATGTCGTCCAGCTCCGTGCGGACGCGCTTGACCACGTCGATCGAGTTCGCGTTCGGGAGCACGAAGATGCCCATGAAAACCGCGCGCTCCCCGGAGAAGCGCACCTCGGTGTTGTAGTCCTCCGCGCCCAGGACGACGTCGGCGATTTCGCCCAGCCTAACGAGGACGCCGTTCTCTTCCCGGACGACTAGGTTTTGAAAATCCTTCACCGAATGGAGGTCGGTGTTCGCGGTCAGGTTGACCTGCACGAGCGCGCCCTTCGTGCTCCCGAGAGCGGAGAGGAAGTTATTCGCCGCGAGCGCCGCGCGGACTTGCGCCGGGCTGACATTGAGCGCGGCCATGCGGTCGGGTTTCAGCCAGATGCGCATGGCGAAAGTGCGGCCGCCGAGAATCTCCGCGCGCTGCACGCCCGCGATCGCGGTCAGCCGCGGCTGGACGATGCGGGTGAGATAATCGGTGATCTCATTCGCCTGCAGAATGTTCGAGGTGAAGCTGAGATAGGCGGAGGCGAACTGGGAATCCGCCGGCAGGATGTTGATCACCGGCACTTCGGCTTCCGGCGGGAGATCGTTGCGGACCTGGTTGACCTTCGAGCTGATCTCGGAGAGCGCCTTGTTCGAGTCGTAGTTCAGCTTCAGGTGCGCGGTGATCGTGGAGACGCTCTGCGCGCTTTGCGATTCCAGGTAATCGATCCCGTCCGCTGCCGCGATCGCGCGTTCCAGTGGTGTGGTGATGAAACCGCGGACGAGTTCCGCGCTCGCCCCGACGTAAACCGTGGTCACGCTAACCGAGGCGATGTCGCTCCGCGGATATTGGCGGATGTTGAGCGACTTGATCGCCTGGAGCCCGGCGATGATGATCACCAGACTAACGACGACCGCGAGGACCGGCCGGCGAATGAAGAGATCGGTAAACTTCATCGGGCGGGGATCAAGTGAAAGGACGAAGTGCGAAACCCGAAGCCCGAAACAATGATGAAGCCCGAAGCCCGAAAGGTTTGCACAATTCGCCTGGAGGTTTCGTCGTTCGTCATTGCTTCGGATT
>JBPCRH010000381.1:0-3599 GCA_050997075.1 Chthoniobacterales bacterium | reverse complement strand
GTTCAATCTCGCAAGCTGGAAGCTCGCGCCACGGTCCTTACTCGCGGACCGCGGTCGCTTCCTTGCCCTTGTGATTGCGCAGGTAATTCAGCTTCGAGCGGCGGGCGCGACCCTGTTTTTCCACTTCCACCTTCGCGATCCGGGGCGAGTGAATCGGGAAAACGCGCTCGACGCCTTCGCCGTAGGAAATGCGGCGAACGGTGAACGATTGATTGAGACCGGTGCCTTTACGACCGATGCAGATGCCGGCGAAAATCTGGATGCGTTCCTTCTCCCCTTCACGCACGCGGGTGTGCACGCGGATGCCGTCGCCGACTTTGAATTTCGTGACTTCGGTTTTCTGCTGCTCCTTGGCGATGGTGTCGATGATGTTCATGGCGTGCTCCCGTTTTTGGAAAATTGAGGGCCGAATACCTAGCGCGACAGCGGCGGATTGTAAAGGGCGCGGGCCGGAATCGGCTCCCCGTTTGTGCTTTCGGGCGCGCCCGTTATAATCTCGGCTCCACTGCGCCCGTAGCTCAATTGGATAGAGTGACAGCCTCCGAAGCTGTAGGTTGCGCGTTCGAGCCGCGCCGGGCGCACGGCCACCGTCTCACTGCGCAGCCCTGCGACTACCCGGTCGCGCCCGCGACCATTCCGGTCGCGCCACATTTCGGGCAACGCTTACCCGGCAGGGTGAGTCCAAACACCGCTTTCGGTGGGCCGACGTGTCCGCATTTCAGGCAGAGATGATCCTGCGGCCCGACTGCGGCGGTGGCCTTCGGGAACTGCGCGGGAGGGTTTTCCGAAGGGGGCGCCACGGTCATCTTCACGGTTGCCGTCATCGGCGGCGACCAGGATTTCACCTCCGCCCATTCCTCCATGCCGTCGGTCCAATAGTGATCTTCGGGCAGAATCGCGCCGCGCTCGCGCTTGACGCGGAATTCTTCCTCGGAGAATTCCCCGAGGACTTCACCCTGCCGTGCGACGTGATAAATCATAACCTCCCGGCTCCTGGCCGTGACCTTCCGAGCAACCCGCGACGAAATGAACCCAACTACGCGAGCGCCTCGAGCCGGCTGAGCAGGTCTTTCTTGCTCGTCATCCCCGTAACCTGATCGCGCAGCGCGCCGTCCTTGAAAAAGAGGAGCGTCGGAATCGCGCGGACGTTGTAGCGCGCGGAGAGGCTCTGGTTGTTGTCGACGTTTACTTTCCCGACTTTCACGCTGCCGGCTTTCTCCTTCGCGATCTCGTCGAGAATCGGCGCGATCATTTTGCAGGGGCCACACCATTCGGCCCAGAAATCGACCAGCACCGGCTGACTACTTTTGGTTACTTCGTTGTCAAAATTCGCTTCGTCGATCGTTACCGCAGCAGAGTTTTCCATGATTTTTTTAAGAGAAATAAGTCCAGAGTTGAATGAGCAAGATGAGTGCGGAGACGCCGAGCAAGGCCCAGCAAAAAGTCGCCGGCACGGATTCAACTAAGGCCACAGGCGGCACCGGCGCAACCGGCGCCGGCATCGTCCGGATCGCGCCGACCGGCGGAATGTTCAACGGCTGCGTCGTGCCCAGCCTCACTGTCGCTTTCATCGGCGAATCCGGCGTGGCACCGATGCGCGCCGTCTCTTTCCGCGGGCTGGCCGCGGCCGTGCGGTCGCCGACGGTGGGACGTGGCGGAGGGACCGGGAGCTTCGTGGCCGCCAGTGGAAGCGGCGCCGTCGGGGCTGGCACGGAAGGGACTTTGGCCACGGGTGCGGGAACGACCGGCGGACTCGGCGGAGTGGGTGCCAGAGGTTTTGCAGCGGCCGGCGCGAGAGGCGGCGCGAGTGGCGGACGGGGTGGCGGCGGCGGAGGCGGGGCAGCCGCCAAAGGCGAACGAGCGGCCGGCGGGGTTAAAATCGGGGCGGATGAAGGGGGCGGCAGAGGTCTTGCGGCGACCGGCGCGGGAGGCACGACTGGAGCGCGGGGTGCATGCGGCGGCGGGGCGGCCGCCAAAGGCGGGCGAACGGGCGGCGGAGATGGAATCGCGGCCGATGAAGGGAGCGGCATCGCCGGTGGCTTGGGAGGTGCCGCGAGGGCGAGAGGGGATGGAGGAGGCGCCGGCTTGGGCGGGGCCGGCGGCGGGGAGAACGTGGAGGGAATTGCGCTCGCAGGAGCGGGGGGACGCACCGGCGGTGGCGGAGGCACAGGCGCACCGGGCGGACGAAGCGGAGGAGGCGCGGAACTCGGAGCGCTTCCCGCCGGAGCCGGCACGGGCAGAGGAGGCCGCGCGGGAGGAGGAGCGGGTGGGCGAGCTCCGGGCGCGCCACCAGCCGGCGGCATCGGTTGGGGCGGCGCCGGTGGCATTGGCTTCGGCGCGGCCGGAGCGCCGGACGGGCGCAGCGGAGCGGACATCGGGGGCCGCGACGGCGACCGCAGCGGCGCCGGTCCCGAACCAGGCGGGCGACTGGACAGATTAATCCGAACCGTGTCCTTGTTTTCCGGCGTCGCCGCCGGTTTCGCTGGAGTGCGCGGCGGCAGGGTGATGCGCACAGTTTCTTTCTTCGGTTCGTTCATGTCAGCCATGGCAATCTAAACGTAGAATCTTGGTCGCGGCATTGCGAGGCTCTTCTCTGAAGAATCCCGTAATTCCTGTCAATTCCATTTCGGAAAAAGCCCGACCGCGGCCGGCCCGAAGTTTAGTGCTTCACGCGAGCAGATCGTAACCGCGCGCCCCGCGAATTTCTCGCCTAACGAACTCGCCAACCGGCGCCGCTTCCGCGAGGAGGACGCGGCAATCGACTTCCGGCGCGTCCGCTTCCGTGCGCGCGACGAGCGGTTGATCGACGAGCAACCGGAGCTCCCGCCCGACCTGGGCACCGGCGATTTCGCGCGCGATCTGCTGCTGCAAAGTCATCGCCCGGCGATAGCGCACGTTCTTCACCGATGCTGGAATTTGCCCGGGCATTTTTGCCGCACGCGAGCCTTCTTCCTGCGAGTATTTGAAAATCCCGAGCCGCTCGAAGCGAACGCGCTCGATGAATTCGAGGAGCGTCTCAAACTCTGCTTCCGTCTCGCCCGGAAAGCCGACGATAAAAGTCGTGCGCAGCGCAATCCCGGGAATCCCGGCCCGCAGCCTAACGATCAAATCTTCGATGTGTTGCCGCGAAGTTTCGCGCCGCATCCGCCCGAGCATGGCCTCGTCGATGTGCTGGAGCGGCATGTCGATATAGCGCGCGACTTTGCGGCAGCGCGCGATCGTCGCGATCAGTTCCTCGCTCCAATGTGCCGGGTGCGTGTAGAGCAGGCGCACCCAAAATTCGCCGTCGATCTGCTCCATCTCCTCGAGCAGGGAAGAGAGCGTAAGCCCGCGCGAGGAATCGACCGGCTGGCGCGGCCCGGCTTTTTGCGCCCAAAGATCCATCCCGTAATAGGTCGTGTCCTGGCTGATCAGGTTGATCTCTTTTACTCCCTCAGCGACGAGGCTGCGCGCTTCCGCGAGGACCGAAGCGGGCGGGCGGCTGCGATGCCGGCCGCGCATCTGCGGGATCACGCAAAAGCTGCAGGGATGATTGCAGCCTTCCGCGATTTTCAGGTAGGCGCTGTGCGTCGGCGTCAGGCGAAAACGCGGCGTGTCCC